>NZ_RCNX01000056.1:0-2507 GCF_004307595.1 Pseudomonas sp. Sample_23 | reverse complement strand
GACGTCAACCCCAACGGATCCACCCACCCCGTCGGATTCGGCACGTACTGGTACTGATTCAACCCACCGGCCAGCTTCACCGGATCCGGCGTCAGATACCGCCCTAACCTAGGGTCGTAATACCGATGGCGGTTGTAATGCAGCCCACTTTCAACATCGAAATACTGCCCCTGAAAGCGCAGCGGTTGATCCAGATAGTCTTCGCCGGCCAGGGTGACGGCGGCGACTTTGCCGTAGGCGTCGTATTGGGCGGACCAGACGATTTCGCCGCTGTAGTCGGTGAGTTCCTGTGGGGTGCCTAGGTGGTCGAGTTGGTAGTAGAACGGGCAGGCCTTTTTCGGGCCTTTGCCGTCGAGCATCGCCAGTGGGCGGAAGGTGCCGGGTTCGTAGAGGAAGCTGCGGTATTGCGTGGCGCTGCTTTCGGCGACGAGGTGTTCGCCTTGCCAGAAGAATTCGGTGACGGCGCTGTCGACGGTTTTGCGGATGCGCCGGCCGAAGGCGTCGTAGTGATAAGTGGCGGTCTGGCCGTCAGGGCGGGTCAGGCCGATCAGGCGGTGCTGGCAGTCGTAGCGGTATTCGGTGACCAGAGTCTGGCCGTGGCCACGGCGTTCGCGGATCAGGTTGCCGAAGGCGTCGTAGTCGTAATGGCGGTCGCCCTGCATCAGCAGGCGGTTGCCTTTGATCTGCGCGGGACCGGGGCGGTCCTGCATCAGCAGGTTGCCGGCCGGGTCGTGGGCGAAGGATTCGGGCAGTTCGTCGCGTGAGTGACGTACGCGGATCAACCGGTCGAGGGCGTCGTAGCCGTAGGTGCGCTGGCCGTGGCGGCTGTCAGCAATGTGCTCAAGATTGCCGTTGGCGCTGTAGGCATAATCGCGGCGGTACAGCGAGGCGTGGCGATGGCCTACAGCGTGGGCGAGCAAGCGGCCCTGATCGTCGTAGGAGTATTCGCTGAGCAGCAGACCTTGCTGGCGTTGCTGTTCGCGACCCGACTGATACACATGCCGGGTCAGCGGCGTACCGTTGAGGTCGATGGCGCTCAGCGCACCGCCCTTGGCGTAGTGATAGTCGAGCTTGCTGTTGTCCGGCAGGCGCAGGCGTTTGAGCTGGCCGCAGGCGTCATAGGCGTAGCGCAAGGTGCCCCAGCCCTGATGCTCGGTGATCAGCCGATCCTGACGGTCGTACTCGAACGCCAGCGGATGGTTCTGGCCGTCATCGACACCGATCAACCGACCGAGGCGGTCGTAGTCATAGCGGATCTTGGCGCCATCGGGCAGGGTCTTGACCAGCAAACGTCCAGCCGCGTCGCGCTCGTACCGGGTGACCAGACTTGGACCGAAATCACCAAACTCGGTCTTCTCCAGCAGATGCCCATTGAGATCGTAGGCATACGCAGTCCGGCGTCCATCAAACCCGGTTTCCTGTCGGATCAATCCGGTCGGCGTGTAATCCAGTCGGTATTTTTCTCCCGATTCGTTTTCAATCTCGGTCAGCAGCAACCGCGCATGGTCATAGCGATACTGCACGCGGGTGCCATCGGGGTTGATCCGCCGCGAGACCAAGTGCAGGTCATCGTCATATTCATAGCGGGTGATACGACCGAGCTCGTCGCGCTCAGCGGTGATCTGCCCGTAGGCGCCGTAGCTGTAGGCGCGCGTGCTGCCCGTAGGAGAAGTCGTCAGGATCAGTCGGCCGGCGGCGTCCCACTCCTGACGACTGACAACACCAAATTCGTCCTGGGTGGTAATCCGCCGTCCCAGCGCATCGTAGGAAAAACGCCGCACGCCGCCGTCCGGCAGGGTTTCTTCGATGAGCTGGCCGAGCTCGTTCCACACCCAGCGGTGGCGGCTGCTGTCCGGGTAACGCAGCGACAGCAATTGCCCGCGCAGGTTGTAGTAGTAATGGGTGACCTGACCGTCGGGAGCGACCGCTTCGGTGACGGCGCCTTCGGCATTGCGCCGATAGATCCACTCCGCATCACCACGGCAACGCTTGTAGAGAAAACCGTTGCGGTACTCGTAGGACGTTGGTGCATCGTCCGGTGGAATCAGCGCGATCAGCCGTCCGACCTCGTCGTAGCGGTATTCGGTAACCGCGCCCAACGCATCCTGCTCGGCGATCAAGCGCCCCTGCTGGTCATAGGCCTTGAGCTGCTCGCCACCATCGGCCGCAACCTGGCGCACCAGCCGCGCGCGCTCGTCGTGGACGTAGACTTCTTCGGTACCGTCGACGTAATGCACGGTCACGCTGGCGTCGTCATCGTTCCAGACGTAACGGGTGTTCATCTGCGAGAACGACGCCCAGTGGCGCACGCAGCGCGCCGCTTTGCCCTCGCGCTGCCACTCCCAGAAGAAGCTCGCGCCGCCGGTCAACTGGCGCTGGAGGATGACGTGGTGGTCGTCGTAGTCGTAGCGCTCGCTGTCGCCCACCGCGTTGGTTGCGACCAGCAGGCGTTGCCGGGCATCGAAGCTGTAGGTGGCGAGGTTTTGCTCGGTGATCCACTCGCCCTG
>NZ_RCNX01000044.1:0-2510 GCF_004307595.1 Pseudomonas sp. Sample_23 | reverse complement strand
AAAGCCCCTCACCCTAACCCTCTCCCGGAGGGAGAGGGGACTGACCGAGTTGTTGTTGAGAGATACGCCGACGTGAAGTACCGAGTCGAACTCAGGTCGTGAAAAGCACGCAAATCGGCTCCCTTTCCCCCTCGCCCCCCTGGGGGAGAGGGCTGGGGTGAGGGGGTAAATCTCGGCCATCACACAGAACCCGAACTGGAAACCGGACTATGAAAACACCGTTGCGCTGGACATCAAGAGCCGCCTCACTGCTGCTCTGCCTGCTCTTCTGGCAACTCGCCGCCAGCCACCACTGGAACCTCGGCCTGGTCACCTTTGCCAACGTGCCGACGCCACTGGCGGTGATCGAAGCCGCGCTGGGCCTGGGCGACTCGGGCAAACTCTGGCAGCACTTGAGCAGCAGCCTCGGCCGGGTCTTCGCCGGTTACTTGGCGGCGTTGATCATCGGCATCGCCCTGGGCCTGGCCATCGGCCGGTCGAAATGGGCTGAGGATTTGCTGTTGCCACCACTGGAAGTCCTGCGCCCGATCCCCGCCGTGGCGTGGATTCCGCTGGCGATCCTGATGTTTCCATCCTCGGAATTGTCGATGGTCTTTATCACCTTCACCGGCGCGCTGTTCCCGATCCTGCTCAACACCGTGCACGGCGTCGAAGGCGTCGATCCACGCCTGATCGCCTCGGCAAAAAGCCTCGGAGCAGGGCGCCGGGCGATTCTGCTGGAAGTAATCCTGCCGGGCGCTGCGCCGAGCATCATTACCGGCCTGGCGATCGGCATGGGCACTTCGTGGTTCTGCCTGGTGACGGCGGAAATGATCTCCGGGCAGTTCGGTATCGGTTACTACACATGGGAGTCCTACACCATTCAGAACTACGCCGACATTGTTGTCGGCATGCTCCTGATCGGCGTGTTGGGCATGGGCAGCAGTTGGCTGATCAAACGCTTGGGCGGCTTGTTCACGCCTTGGCATCGACCGCGAGGCAAAGCCTGATGAGCGTCATGCAAACCCCGGAAGGGCGGATCGACATTCGCCAGTTGTCCATCGTCCTCGGCCAGGGCCGCGAAGCCTTCGAAGCGGTGCAGGGCCTCGATTGCCAGATCGAACCCGGCCAGTTCGTGTGCATTCTCGGCCCGTCCGGTTGCGGCAAATCGACCTTGCTCGGCGCCCTGGCCGGACACTTGAATGCCAGTACCGGCAGCTTGAAAGTCGACGGCAGCGCGGTGGCCGGCCCGTCGCCGCAGCGCGGCATGGTGTTTCAGCACCACACGCTGTTCCCGTGGCGCACGGTGCACGACAACGTCGCCTTCGGCCTGAAGATGCGCGGCGTCGCCAAGGCTGAGCGGCATCGCGCGGCTGATGAAATCCTCAAACTGGTCGGCCTCGAAGGCTTTGCCGAACGCTGGCCGGATCAGCTTTCCGGTGGCATGCAGCAGCGGGTGGAGATCGCCCGGGTGCTGGTCAATCGCCCGCGCCTGTTGCTGATGGACGAGCCGTTCGGCGCGCTGGATGCGCTGACCCGCTTGAACATGCAGGAACTGCTGCTGGACATCTGGACGCGCATCCGCACCACGGTGGTTTTCGTCACCCATGACATCGACGAGGCGCTGTTTCTAGCCGATCGCTTGCTGGTAATGAGCGCGCGACCAGGGCGAATCATCGAAGACCTGCGTCTGGACTTTCCACGCCCGCGTACCAATGAACTGGTGACCAGCCCCGAGTTCGCTCGCCTGAAACGCCATTGCCTCGACCTGCTGCGCCACGACAACGACCGACCGCTGCCGCGCCTCAATCCGCTCGGCCTGCCTCCTGAAAACCCTTTGCCGCGATTTGCCCTATGACCTCTATTTTTGCTGTGACCGACAACGAAGACATCCTCGCCCTGCAACCGCGCCTGACGGCTGAAGACGCTGGCGTGCGGCGCATTGCCTTGATTGATCTGGCCGATCTGGAGGAGCCGGATGGTTTGCTCTGGCTGGTTGATCGACTCCGGCAGGATCCCGCCGAGGACGTCCGCGCTGAAGCCGCACGATTGCTCGAAGCGTGGGAGGATGAAGCGGTCGTGCAAGCCTTGTGCGAAGCGCTGACGGATCCGGCGCCCGCCGTGCAATCGGCGGCGGCGCAAAGCCTGAGCCTGCTCAAGACTGCAGCGGCGGGGCGGGTCATTCTGCCGTGGACCGCACATGCCGATGTCAGTGTGCGCATCGCTGCCTTTCGGGCGTTACGCGAATTGCGCTTCGCCGAGGCCGCGCCGGCTGCCGTCGCCGCGTTGGAGGACACCGATGCCAATGTCCGTCGCGAAGCGGTCGGTGTGCTCGGCTGGCTCAAACAGCTCGACGCGCTGCCAGCCCTGGCGCGCCTGGCCAGCGACGACCCGGACACCGAAGTGCGTCGCGCCGCGACCGGTGCGCTCGGTCTGGCCAGCGACGCCGAAGTGCTGCCGGCGTTGCGCCAGGCGTTGCGCGACCCTGCCTGGCAAGTGCGCGAAGAAGCTGCGACCACGCTGGGCAAGGT
>NZ_RCNX01000050.1:0-2565 GCF_004307595.1 Pseudomonas sp. Sample_23 | reverse complement strand
GGTGGGACAGCCCAACAACGACGGGGCCTGCGCCCGTCCCACCACCGCAAAAAGCAGTGGGACGGAGGCAGGCCAGTGGGACGGCGTGAGCCAGAGTAATGCCCACGTTCAAGCCGCTTCCCCCAAGAGGAAGTGCTCGACCACGATGTGAGCGTCATGTAGGCGCTGGTAGTAAAGATTGCGTGTGCAGCCACTCTCGGCCAGACGCGCAGTCAAAGGCGCATCAGGCTGGAAGTAATGCACCTGCACCACCGTCTTCAACTCGGGATCGAGGCGTTTCTTGACGATACGCTCGATGTCCAGAGAGGCTTCCAGCGGCACCCTGCTCCCACGCCTGCCGCGCACGAGCTGGCCACCGCTCTCCATCATCATGGCGACCATATTGCCGCCCGAGTAACCGGCGGCCACCTCGTCGCTGTGCAGCTCCTGCGCCCATTGTTTGAGAGCCATATCGATCGCTTTAATCATCGAAGCACGGCTCCTCAAACTCCGGTTGTTCCAGCACAGGCGCCCTGCCCCAACCATCCGGTTTCTTGTAGGCCCAGGGCCGCTGGCCGCTCTTGCTCAAGGCGCCCAAACGGAAACGTCGCCAGCCCAGTCGATGGAGGATCGCTCCCACGCGCATCTGCTCGGGTTTGCCCCAATGACCGGGATCGAGCTTGAGCGCCTGACTCATCACTTCACTGCCGGTAGTGGTCTCGCCGATCTGCGACTCTTCGAGCCAGGTCAGGATGGGCGTTTCCCATTCGTCCACCACAAAGCGTTCGTCCTGCTCCTCGCTGAACATCGGCGCCTCCTCTCGCGTTACCCACCAGAGGTCGCCGGCCTCAAAGCAGAACATCGCTTCAGCCCAGAGTTGGTCGCGGATCTCGCGCAGCAACGCAACGTCGACCTTGGTACAGGCCACCGGCCAATAACGACGGTTGCCGGTGGCGTCCTTGAGGTACTCGTCCTGGTTGGTGGTACCGACGAAAACACACTGGCGTGGCACGTCCAATGTTCTGCGGCCATAGCTTTCGCGGTAGGTGTCGGTGGACGCCGAGAAGAACTGCTTAGCCTTGGTACTCTCAGCCTTGTTAAAGCTGTCCAGCTCGCCGAGCTCGACAATCCACTTACCGCGAATCGCCTGAAAGCCATCCTTGTCACCGAGGGCAAACGGCGTGTCCATGAACCACTCACCGCCGAGCACGCTCATGGCGGTCGACTTACCGGCGCCCTGCACGCCTTCGAGGATCATCACCGAGTCAGCCTTGCAGCCGGGCTTCATCACCCGCGCCACGGCCGAGATCATCCAGCGCTTGCCGACCTTGGAGGTGTAATCCGTTGCCTTCACCCCCATGACATCCGTCAGCCAACGCTCCAGGCGCGGCACACGATCCCATTCGAGTTTCTTCAGGTACTCACGCACCGGGTGAAATGCGTGATCGTGGGCCACGACACTGACGGCCTCAATCACGTGCGAGGACTTCACGCGCAGGTTGTACTGCTGCGCGAGCCATTTCATCACGCGCACATCATCGATGTCGGCCCACTCGCCGGTGCCACCGCCATAAGGCGCCGCACGCAGCTTGACGATCTTCGAGCTGAAGGCGCAGTAGCTGATCACCCCGGCCCAGCGTTCGTCGTGAGCCAGGATCAGTTCGACATTC
This sequence comes from Pseudomonas sp. Sample_23, assembly GCF_004307595.1. NCBI lineage: Bacteria > Pseudomonadati > Pseudomonadota > Gammaproteobacteria > Pseudomonadales > Pseudomonadaceae > Pseudomonas > Pseudomonas sp. Sample_23. Next base: position 916 of record NZ_RCNX01000050.1, on the reverse strand, counting down.
TGCATGTGCGCGATCAAGGCGCCGCTTTCACTGCGAGCCAACTGATCTTTCCAGCCACCGGCTGCCGGTGGGCGGACCACCGCGAGGACTTGTCGGCGAACCGCGTCGAGGCCTTCGGCGACGTGCAGATCGTTGAAGTCGGTCCACTTGTCGTGACGTTCAATCGAGAAGATCGGCGCAACGACCTGGGCACCGACGATCAGCGCGGCGTTGCTAGCCTTCTCCTCACCCGGGTTCCACGCATCGCCGTTGGGCTTGGTGGTCTTCCAGTCGTCATCGCGGCAGATGATCAGCGGGCAACCGGCGAAGCGCTCGCGCATGACCTTGCACACGGCCAACAGGTTGCCCGCATCGAAGGCTACGGCCACAGCGAGCGAGGTCGCCATGTGCAGGCTGGCGCCGGTGGCGTAACCTTCACAAACCAGCACCGGTTCGCCCGGTACTGGGTGCGGACCGAGCAGGTGGAAAGTGCCCTCCTTTGCCATCCCGTAAGGCCAGTAGGATTTGTCGCGGCCGGTGTCTTCCTGCTTGTTTGGAAAGATCACCTGAAGGCCCATGATCTGATCACGGGCATTGTTCATCGGCACCAGTACCGCACCGGTGCGCGGCGCGTAACGCACTTTGATACCAACGATCTGCTTACGGTCCAGGTAGTCGCTTCGGCCGGTGGTCGGCATGCGCTCGAACAAACCCTGCGCCCTTTTCGCGGCCCGCCGCGCAGCGTTACTCGCGATTTCGGCAGCGCGGCGCTTAGCTTCTTCTTGGCGGGCGCGCATCACTTCACGCTCTTCAGGCGACATGCGGCCGGCCTTGACCTTGATCTTCTGCGTCTCGCCCGAACGCCAGTCACCGAAGGCGCCAAAGATCAGGGTGTCGCCCTTCTCCGTGCGCTGCTCGTGGACCACGTACCAGCCGT
>NZ_RCNX01000021.1:0-125527 GCF_004307595.1 Pseudomonas sp. Sample_23 | reverse complement strand
CCAGCTCATTAGCGGCGCTGACCTGGTCAGGCGCGAACATCACGCCGAACGTCGACAACACGGCGTCGTAGCTTTCATCGGGAAAAGGCAAAGCCTCGGCATCGGCCACCTGAAAAATCACCTCCAGATGTTCGGCCCGTGCGCGATCCTGACCACGCTCCAGCAGTGCCGCGACGTAATCGGTGGAGGTCACCACACAACCGCGCCGCGCCGCTGCCAGGGTGGCGTTGCCGTTACCGGCGGCGACATCCAGCACCTGTTCATCACAGCGCAGATCGCAGGCCTCGGCGAGGCTTTCACCGACGATCTGCAAAGTCGTGCCGATCACGGCGTAGTCGCCACTGGCCCAAGCGACTTTCTGACGTTCCTTCAGGGCAGTGAGATCAATCGGGGTACTCATGACAGCGAGCTCCGTGGCAGAGAGAAAGCACAGGCTGCGACGCGGACCGTGCTTGCTCACTATCGCGCCGAGGCTGCCCGGCGTCCCTGTCAATCGTCCGGCAACCCCGTAAACCGGGCACTTTGCCGATGAGTGGTGAAGATCTGTCAAGCGCATGAAACACTCAGGCGGCAGGTGCCTTGGCCTCCTCCAGCAACTGCTTGATCATCTGCTCCTGCTCGGCATAGCGACCTTCACCGAAGTGGCTGTAACGCATCTGGCCCTTGGCGTCGATCAGGTAATGCGCCGGCCAGTATTGATTGTCGAAGTTGCGCCAGATCGCGTAGTCGTTGTCGATCGCTACCGGGTAGGTGATACCGAGTTTTTTCACCTGATCCTTGACGTTGTTGATGATGCGTTCGTAGCCGTATTCAGGCGTATGCACGCCGATCACCACCAGGCCGTCCTTCTCGTATTTCTTCGCCCAGTCTTTGACGTACGGCAGGGTGCGCTGACAGTTGATGCAGTCGTAGGTCCAGAAGTCGACCAGCACCACTTTGCCGCGCAGGGATTCGGCACTGAGCTCTGGTGAATTGAGCCATTGCACAGCGCCCGACAGCGACGGCATCGCGCCCCGGGCCTCGTCCATCATCGAATCGGCGCGAACCTTGCTGACGAAGTAGTCGACCACTTTCGGCACGTTTTCCAGAACGTTTTTCTCGACGCTGGCCACGCCCTCGGAAGAGGTATTGGCGAGCAGGGTTTTGTCGGCGCCCGTCGAGATCACCGCGACCGTAGCAAGTACCGCAACCCCGGTACCACGGCGCAACCAGCCGCTGAACGGGATCGACGGTTTCAGCCGATTGACCAGACCGCGCCCCGCAAAAATCAACGTGCCCAGCGACAAGGCACTGCCGACGCCGTAAGCCAGCAGCAACAGGCTCGTCTGGGCATTGGCGCCTTGCAACATTGCGCCGGTCAGAATCACCCCAAGGATCGGCCCGGCACAGGGCGCCCACAACAGGCCGGTGGCGACACCGAGCATGATCGAGCTCATCGGTCCTGCACGTTTACGCGTGTCCTGATCGAGACGATTGCCCAGCGCGACAAACGGCCTGGTCAGCCAGTCACTGACGCGGGCCGAGATCAGCGACAGGGCGAACAGCGCCATGACCAACAAGGCAACGTGGCGGCCGGTGTTGCTCGCTTGAATCACCCACTCGCTGCTGACCACGGCAAGGCTGGAGATCAGCGCAAAGGTCAGCGCCATGCCGGCGAGAGTCAGGAAGATCGAGGAACGGGTACGGTTGGCGCCAGCGAACAGAAACGGCACCACCGGCAGGATGCACGGACTGAGAACGGTCAGCAGACCGCCGAGAAATGCGATGAGGTACATAAGGGGTCACCTTGGAATGGGGGCTGGGCACGCAACCGGCCAGCGAGGGAAACGTCCCCTCGCTAGCTCGCTTTATTTACACCGTGGCTCATGCAATCTGGCCGTCGAGCAACTGCCCTTGAGGCGTACGACTGGCACCGTTTTCCGCGACCAGTTGGCCTTGCGGTGTACGGCTGGAACCATCAGCGGCGACCATCTGGCCTTGCGGTGTGCGGCTGGAACCGTCAGCGGCAACCATCTGCCCCTGCGGCGTGCGGCTGGAGCCGTCAGCGGCGACCATCTGCCCCTGCGGTGTGCGGCTGGAACCGTCAGCGGCAACCATCTGCCCCTGCGGTGTGCGGCTGGAGCCGTCAGCGGCGATCAAGGCATCGCTGCCCTCCTTCGCCACGGTGGTCAGCTGGAAGCAGGTGCTGCTGGCGCAACTGCTCTGCTCCACAGCACTGTTGGCGTGGGCGGCGGCACCGGTGAAGGCGAAGGCTGCTGCGGTCAGAAAGCGCGAGACGTTGTTCATGGCAAAACTCCTTGCAGAAAAAGTAGGGATGACTCAGTTCTGGTTGTTGCAGCCGTCAGCGAATTTGCTGTAATCCAGCTCGCGGGTTTTGCCGGCGGAATCGAGGTAGGTCATGCGCGCCTCGGTGATGCCGCAGGTCACCGAGGTGTCTTCGGTCATCGACAGCACTTTCTGGATATCCAGATGCGTGCCGTAGGTGTAGGTTTGCCGGCTGACGTCAGCTTCGGCGTGGGCCGACAGGGTGCAGATGTTCAGAGCGGCGAACAGGCAGGCGGCGAATACGGATTTGTTGTTCATGGTGTAGTCCTCAAGGCTTCAGTGGGTTTGAGCCGAGGCGGTCTGTGTGTGCCTCGATGGAGCCTATTTGAGGCCTTCGAGGTATCGCGTCTGTGTCAGGAAAGGACGAGAATCACTCGTTGTGTATCCATGCAGCGTGTAGATACACAGCGATACAAAACCCCGAAAAAATGGTGATTTTGCGTCGGTGTGTATCCGCCGCTGCGGCAGATACACTGCAATACAAAGGCAGGCAGGCGTGCGGTCTACGGCGCTATAGACTGCACGGCATTCCCCCTTTGACAGAGGCTTGAACCGATGGAACATGTCGATCACATTCTCATCGTCGACGACGACCGCGAGATCCGTGAACTGGTAGGCAACTACCTGAAGAAGAACGGCCTGCGCACAACAGTGGTCGCCGATGGCCGGCAAATGCGCAGCTTCCTTGATGCCAACACCGTCGACCTGATCGTGCTCGACATCATGATGCCCGGTGACGATGGCCTGCAGCTGTGCCGCGAATTGCGAGTCGGCAAACACAAGGCGACGCCAGTGCTGATGCTCACCGCGCGCAACGATGAGACCGATCGCATCATCGGTCTGGAAATGGGCGCCGACGATTACCTGACCAAACCTTTCGCCGCCCGCGAGCTGCTGGCGCGAATCAACGCCGTGTTGCGCCGCACACGCATGTTGCCGCCGAATCTGGTGGTCACCGAAGCCGGACGCCTGCTGGCGTTCGGTCGTTGGCAGCTGGACACCTCGGCCCGCCACCTGCTCGACAGCGACGGCACCATGGTTGCCCTCAGCGGCGCCGAATACCGCCTGCTGCGGGTGTTCCTCGACCATCCGCAACGGGTGCTCAGCCGCGATCAACTGCTCAACCTGACCCAGGGCCGCGAGGCCGATCTGTTCGATCGCTCGATTGATCTGCTGGTCAGTCGTCTGCGTCAACGCCTGCTGGACGATGCTCGGGAGCCGGCCTATATCAAGACCGTGCGCAGTGAAGGTTATGTGTTTTCGCTGCCGGTCGAACTGCTCGGGGCGTCGGCATGAAACTCAAGCTGCAATGGCCGCGCACCCTCGCCTCGCGCCTGTCGCTGATTTTCCTGATCGGGCTGATCCTGGCGCAGGGTCTGTCATTCGGCGCGCAATATTACGAGCGTTACCAGAGCGCGAAAAGCACCATGCTCGGCAACCTCGAAACCGACGTCTCGACCTCGATGGCAATCCTCGATCGCCTGCCCGCCGACGAACGCGAGGCGTGGTTGCCGCGTCTGGCCCGGCGCAACTACGGCTACCTGCTCAACGAGGGCGAACCGGGCATGCCGGTGACCTCGGCTGAAAAGTCCGTCGCGATTGCCTCGATTACAGCGGCCATCGGCGACACTTATCCCATCGTGTTTACCGAAGTTCCCGGCGGTCCGAGACAACACTTCCAGGGCCACCTGCGCCTGAGCGACGGCAGCCCGGTGACCATCGATATCCGTCCGGCGATGGTGCCGCTGTCACCGTGGTTGCCGGTGGTGCTGCTCGGCCAACTGGCGTTGCTGATCCTCTGCACCTGGCTCGCCGTGCGCATCGCCATCCGTCCCCTCACTCGCCTCGCCAACGCCGTGGAAACCCTCGACCCCAACGCTCACCCGATCAAACTCGACGAGCAAGGGCCGACCGAAGTCGTCCACGCGGCACGGGCGTTCAACGCCATGCAGACGCGCATCGCCGCCTACCTGAAAGAACGCATGCAACTGCTCGCGGCGATTTCCCACGACCTGCAAACGCCGATCACCCGGATGAAACTGCGCGCAGAATTCATGGACGACTCGGTCGAGAAAGACAAACTGAGCAGCGACCTGGGCGAGATCGAACATCTGGTGCGCGAAGGCGTGGCTTACGCTCGCAGCGTTCACGGCGCCACCGAAGAAAGCCGGCGTACTGATCTCGACTCGTTCCTCGACAGCCTGGTCTTCGACTATCAGGACATGGGCAAGGACGTGCAGCTCGGCGGCAAGAGCAAAGCGGTAATCGAAACCCGCCCGCAGGCCCTGCGCCGGGTGCTGGTGAACCTGACCGACAACGCCCTGAAATTCGCCGGCGCCGCGCAATTGCAGGTCGAAGCGCAGGGCAACAGCCTGTCGGTGAAAGTCCTCGATCGCGGCCCGGGCATCGCCGAGGCCGAGTTGGCGCATGTACTGGAACCGTTCTACCGCGTGGAAAACTCGCGCAATCGTGATACCGGCGGCACCGGGCTCGGGTTGGCGATCGCCCAGCAATTGGCGTTGGCGCTCGGTGGCTCGCTTATGTTGAGCAATCGTGAAGGTGGCGGGTTGTGCGCTGAACTGAAGTTGCCGCTGCCACGCTGAGAAAAACACCGACTAGACTCATTCATTACCCAGTCGAGGGGGCCGCAGGACGTCTGCTGTGCCCTGCCCCAATCCGTGACCACCGCCCGGTGGCGCCTGCCTCGACATTCAACGCCGCCGGACGGTGATCCTGTTTCAGGAGCACACGTGATGAATGAGGCGAAGCTCAACGAATTCATGGGCAAACTGGTCAACGACATGGGCGGCGCGGCGATGCTGGCCAACGTTATCGTCGGCGAAGAACTCGGTCTGTATCGGGCAATGGCCGACAGCCAACCGATCAGCCCCGAAGCCCTTGCGGCGAAAACCACCTGCAATCCGCGCCTGGTACGCGAATGGCTCAGCGCCCATGCCGCATCAGGCTATATGGAACACGTTGACGGTCAATTTCGCTTGCCTGAAGAACAGGCACTGGCGCTGGCCGTGGAGGATTCGCCGGTGTATGTCGCTGGCGGTCTCGGCGTGGTGGCGTCGTTTTTCCATGACAAGGACAAACTGGTCAAGGCCATGCGCGGCAATGGCGCCTTGTCGTGGGGCGATCACCACCCGTGCATGTTCAGCGGCACTGAACGCTTCTTCCGCCCCGGCTACAAAGGTCACCTGATTGCCGAATGGCTTCCGGCCCTGGACGGCGTGGTGGCCAAGCTGGAACGCGGGGCCAAGGTTGCCGACATCGGCTGCGGTCACGGCGCCTCGACGGTGATCATGGCTCAGGCGTTTCCGAAATCGCAGTTTGTCGGCTTCGACTTCCACGCGCCGTCAGTCACAGTCGCTACGCAACGCGCCGAAGAAGGTGGCGTGGGCAATCGCGCCAGATTCTTCGAGGGCACGGCGAAAAACTATCCCGGCGGCGACTACGACCTGATCTGCTTTTTCGACTGCCTGCACGACATGGGTGACCCGGTCGGCGCCGCTCGCCACGCTTATGAGTCGCTGAAAGATGATGGCACGGTGTTGCTGGTCGAACCGTTCGCCAACGACAAACTGGACGACAATCTCAACGCGGTCGGGCGCCTGTTCTACGCCGCCTCGACGTTTATCTGCACGCCCAATTCGCTGTCCCAGGAAGTCGGCCTCGGGCTCGGTGCGCAGGCCGGTGAATTGCGCCTGCGCAAAGTCTTTGTCGAGGCCGGATTCAAGCAGTTCCGCCGCGCCACGCAAACGCCTTTCAACCTGATACTGGAGGCGCGCAAGTAACCCGTGCGGATCGCGTGCTAACCTGCCGGCACTGCCCATTCTGGAGTGCTGAGCATGCTCGATAGCCCGATCCGCGAACATCTCGATATGCTGTTGCAGGCCATGGCCGACGATAAATTCCTGATATTGACCGGCGCCGGCATCAGCACGCCATCGGGCATTCCGGACTATCGCGACAGTGACGGCGTGCGTCGCGGGCGGCAGCCGATGATGTATCAGGAATTTCTTGCCGCCCCGGAATCACGCCGGCGCTACTGGGCGCGGGCCATGCTCGGCTGGCCGCGCGTGCGCCAGGCGCGACCGAATGCGGCGCATGAGGCGCTGGCGACATTGCAACAGCGTGGCCGGATCAGCGCTTTGATCACGCAGAACGTCGATACCTTGCACGATCAGGCCGGCAGCCACGATGTGATCGAACTGCACGGCAGCCTGCATCGAGTGCTGTGCCTGGATTGCGGGCAGCGCAGCGAGCGCGATGCGATCCAGCAGCAGATGGAGACACACAATCCCTACCTGAGTGGTGTTGATGCGGTGCAGGCGCCGGATGGCGATACCTTGCTCGACCCGGCATTTGAAGCGCGCTTTCAGGTACCGCAGTGCCCGCATTGCGCAGGTGAGCGGATGAAACCGGATGTGGTGTTTTTCGGCGAGAACGTGGCGCAACCGACGGCCGCGCGGGCCTTGGCCGCTGCCGAGAATGCGGCGGGGTTGCTGGTGGTGGGATCGTCGTTGATGGCGTATTCGGCGTTTCGCTTGTGTCGGGTGATTGCCGAGCGTGGCAAGCCGTTGATGGCGATCAATCTGGGCAAGACCCGGGCGGATGATCTGCTCGATTTGAAAATTGAAGGCTCGTGTGAGGAGCTTTTGCCGTGGTTGGTGGAGGAGCTGGGGCGGTGAGATTTTGAGTAATGGGTTCGGCTTGAAATCGGCCCCTCACCCTAGCCCTCTCCCGAGGGAGAGGGGACTGACCGAGGTGTTTGTACGGGATTCGTCGACCTGAAATCACTCATCGAACTCAGATCTTTGACTGCCGTGCTGGTGCCGGACTCAATGCGCCCGATCCAGCCCCGCCAGCAATGCGCTGTCGTGGCTGTAGATGTCCGGCGCATAACGCACATGGCCGCTGCTGTCGACTTGCGCCGTCCAGTAGGTCATCAGGATCGGCACCGGCGCCGACAGGCGAAATTCATGGGTGGTGCCGGTTGCCAGCAAAGTCTCGGTGCGAGCTTTTTCTGCCGGGGACAGCAGCAGATCGCGCAGTTGCAGCGGGTGCTCGACGCGCACACAACCGGAACTGAACGCCCGTGGGCCTTTGTCGAACAGCGCCTTGCTCGGCGTGTCGTGCAGGTAGACCGAGAACGGATTGGGGAAACGGATGACCATTTGCCCCAGCGGATTGCGCGGGCCGGCGTCCTGACGCAGGAGGATATTGCCGGGGTTGTCCCAGTCGATATCCGCCGCTGCCAAAGGCTGGCCGTTGGCATCGAGCACTTGCAGGTTCTGACGGCTGAGGAACGTCTGATCCTTGCGGATTTCCGGCAGTTTGTCTTCCTTCCAGATAGTCGGCGGAACGGTCCAGGTCGGGTTCAGCGTCAGCCGGGTGACGCGGGATTTGAGCAGCGGCGTCTGGCGTTCGGCGCGGCCGACCTGGGTGCGGGTCTGCCACACCGGTTGACCGCCCTGATACAGCGTCAGCTCAGCGGCGGCCACGTTGACCACCAGGCCAATGGGCTCCATGTCCTGGGCCATCCAGCGGAAACGTTCGAGATTGACGCGCAACTGATCGCGACGGGTCAGCGGGCTGATGTTCAGCTCGGCAATGGTGCCCGGTCCGACCACGCCGTCAGCTTGCAACGAATGGCTGGCCTGAAAGTGCTTCACCGCTTCCACCAGCACGTCATCGTAGGCGTTGTCCGGCGTCACCAGTGCGTGTGCCAGATAGCCTTCGCTGTACAGACGACGGGCCAGTTCCGGCACGCGCGGGTCTTCCATCGCCGGGCGCAGCAACGGGCCGTTGCCCACCGGCTGCCATTGCGGCAGGGCTTGCAAGCGTTGCGCGGCGTACAGCTGACGCAGGCTTTGATATTGCGGCAGATGCGGACGCGCCAGGTCGAACGCCGCAGCAATATCGTTCATGCCCGGCACGGCAATGCTGAGCAATTGCGCCTGACGGTCCGTCGGCGGGCCGTCGACACGCCACAGCGGTTCGAAATGCGATTGCAACAGACGGCCGTAATGCAGATCCTGCAAGGCCTGCAGGTAGTTGCGGCTGATGTCGATGTCGGCGCACAACTCGCCATCCTGCGGCGGCGTTGTAGCCACGGCGTAGCGATTCGGATTCAACCCATCATCGGCCAACAGCTGCAATTGCGCGCGCAATGCCGGCAAGCGTGCCGACTCACTCGCCCACACCGGCATCCAGTCCTGCTGTTCATAAAACGCCTGCAATTGGCTCAACGCCGGGCCATTGAGACGCGGAGCAATGGCCGGGCACGACTGCGCCAGGCTGATTAAAACCGCCTGCAACGGGCTGCGCGGCTCGACCGGCAATTGCGTTTCCGGCGTCGGCAGGGTTTCGAGCGGGGGCAGCGGCTCATCGGCGCAAGCGACAAACGGCGCAGCGAGCAAACAAATGCTCAAGTAGCATGCGTACTTTTTGAACAACTGCTTTACTCCAATCCATGGCCGTCCAGATGACGGTCAACCTTACATCAGGTGCGCTGAACAGTCAGGCTCGAACCGCGAGCCTGCGGGTATTGACTGGGAGTCAGGAGCCAAAGTGCCGTTTATGTAGCAAGTTGAGGACACTTTATAAAATGTTGACGTTTTTGCGCCGACTTCTGTTGAGCACCGCGACCCTTGTCGCCGTGACCAGCCCAGTATTTGCCGCCGGCAAGCCATCGCCGGTTCTCTACAACAGCCTCGCCCACGCCGCGCCGGAACTCAATCCCCAAGCGCTCAAAGGTGCATTGAACGCCATGCAATGCGCGGTCAACAACGGCGCAAAACCCTCGCGGCATCTGGCGATCATCGATTATTCGCAACCGTCCACCGAACGCCGCCTGTGGATCTTCGACCTGAGCAAAAAGAAACTGGTGCTGCGTGATCTGGTTGCCCACGGTTCCAACTCCGGGGAAAACTTCGCCACGCAGTTTTCCAATCGCGAAGGCAGTTATCAGTCCAGCCTCGGCTTGTTCCGCACTCAGGAAAGCTACGAAGGTACTCACGGCTACTCGCTGCGCATGGATGGTCTGGAGCCCGGTTTCAATGACTTGGCCCGCGATCGCGCGATCGTGATTCATGCCGCCAGTTACGTGAATCCGCTGTGGAGCAAGCGTCAGGGGCGTATCGGTCGCAGTCAGGGTTGCCCCGCCGTGCGGCCGCAGATCGCCAAACAGGTGATCGATCGCCTGAAGAACGGCCAGTTCATGTTTTCCTGGTATCCGGATCAGCGCTGGCTGCAAAAGTCACCGTATCTGAACTGCCAGCCGCAACAGGTGGCGAGCATTCTCAACACCCACGCCAGTTAACGCGCGTCGCCGCCGGCGGGTTTGTAGAACAGGAACCTGCCGGTCTGCGCGGTGTTGCGATAGGCCTTGGCCCAGCTCGGGTGCACGCCGCGATCGTGAAAATACAGGGCACCGCGCGTGCGGTCCTTGAGCTGACGGTTCAACGCCTTGCCGGCGATTTCCTTGGCCAGCGCGTATTCGGCGTCTTCCTTGACCTGATCGGGCTTGCCATCGCACCACCAGGAAAACTGGCAATTGCCGCTTTCCGATCCTTGCTTGACCACCGCGCACACCGTGTCGGGAAAGCCGTCGTGGCCGAGGCGATTCATCACCACGCTGGCGACGGCTTCCATTTCCGGGGTGTCCTTGCCCTTGGCTTCCCAATAGATACTGCGCGCCAGACAGGTCAGCGGATCGTCCAGCGGCGCGGCGCCGGCCGGGTCTACCGCCTGCGCTTCGGTGGGGGTGATGGCCTCGGATTTTGGCGCTGGCGCGGCGCTGACTTTATCCGCCGCTTTCTCCTCCAGCACCTCGGCTTTCTGTTCGGCCTTGGCCTCGATCGGCGCCTGCGCCCCGGCCCATGCTGCGCCGGTCAAAAAGATCCACAACAAACCGCCCGCCAAGCCTTTCGATCCCATGTCGATTCTTCCGTCAGCGCCCGCCCGGGGCAAGATGTTACGTCGGTGAGACGCCCGGTTTGCGGGGTCTTCGCAGAGTGTAGCGAGCAAATGCGCGGGCACACCAGCGCAGAAAAAAATCCGCCGCAAAGAAAAACACATTCACTCACCGGGGGCCTTTCGCGCATCATGGGCGCATTCAGCTCAAGGGAGATTTCCATGCGCTTCATGCCGTCCGTTTTGCGTTGTGCCGCACTGTCGCTGGGCGTGGTGTTCGCCACCTCGGCGCTGGCTGCCGATGAACTGCAATTGATCGAGTCGATCAACAGCTATCGCAGCCAGCCGCAGCGTTGCGGCACGCAGGCATCGAACGAGTTGCCACCGCTGTCGGCCGATCCACGTCTGCGCCTGCCGGCCAGCGGCGCGGTCGATCTGCAGCAGGCCATGACCAGCGCCCACTACCCGATGGTCAACGTGCAGGCGATCACCCTCAACGGCCCGCGCGATGCAGCGGCGGCGATGCAGGCGATCAAGGAAAGCTTCTGTAAGGTGGTGCTCGATCCGCAGTTCGTCGATATCGGCGTCAACCGTGTCGACCGCGACTGGCGCATAGTCCTCGCGCGGCCGTTGCTGACGGCGAAACTCGGCGATGCACAAAGCGAAGGGCAAAAGCTGCTGGCGCAACTCAATACCGCGCGCGGCCAGGCGCGCCAGTGCGGCGGGCAGTCCTTCGCGGCGGCAGCACCGCTGGCGTGGAATGCCACGCTGGGCACGGTCGCTCAGGATCACAGCCGCGACATGGCCAACAACAATTACCTCGACCACAAGGACCGCGACGGCCGCACGCCAGGCGACCGCGCCGAGCTGTCCGGTTACAGTGGGCAACTGGTCGGCGAGAACATCGCCGCCGGGCAAGACACCGTCGGCAAGGTCGTCGACGGCTGGCTCGCCAGCCCCGGGCATTGCGCCAATCTGATGAATCCGCAATATCAGGAACTGGGCGCCGCCTACGCGACCGACCCGAAAAGCAACGCCGGCATTTACTGGACGGCAATGTTTGGCGCACCGTAACGCATCATCGACGCCGTCAATCACTCGGTCAGCCAGAGTGATTGGACGGCATGGCGAACGCAGCCTACCCTGCGCGATCTGCGCCCGCTGACGGCGCTCCACATCCACGAGGCGAGCCCATGACACAGCGTGAATTGATCGATGGTCACAACCGCCGCGTGGATTATCTGCGCCTGTCGGTTACCGACCGCTGCGATTTTCGCTGCGTCTATTGCATGGCCGAGGACATGCAGTTCCTGCCACGCCAGCAGATCCTCACCCTCGAAGAGCTGTTCCAGGTAGCGCAAAGCTTCGTCGCCCTCGGCACGCGCAAGATCCGCCTCACGGGTGGCGAGCCGCTGATCCGGCCTGGTGTCGTGCAACTTTGCGAACAGATCGCCGCCCTGCCCGGCCTGCGCGAACTGTGCCTGACCACCAACGGCTCACAATTGGGCCGACTGGCCCAGCCGCTGTTCGACGCCGGGGTCAAGCGCCTGAACATCAGCCTCGACAGTCTCGATCCGCAGCGCTTCAAAGAGCTGACCCGCACTGGCGATCTGGCGCAGGTCATCGACGGCATCGATGCCGCGCGTGCCGCCGGTTTCACCCGTACCAAGCTCAATTGCGTGGTGATGCAGGGCCGCAACGATCACGAGATCAACGATCTGGTCAGTTTCGCCATCGAGCGTGATCTGGACATTTCCTTCATCGAAGAGATGCCGCTGGGCGCGATCGCCGAACACAGCCGCGCCGAATCCTTCTACTCCAGCGCGCAAGTGCGCGAACGCATTGCCGAACGCTTTACCCTGATCGACTCGACCGAATCGACGCAAGGGCCGTCGCGCTACTGGCGCGTGGCCGAAGCGCCGAACATTCGCCTGGGCTTCATTTCACCGCACAGCCATAACTTCTGCGGTACCTGCAACCGCGTGCGCCTGACCGTCGAAGGTCGCTTGCTGCTGTGCCTGGGCAACGAGCATTCGATGGACCTCAAAGCGGTGTTGCGCGCCCATCCGGGCCACCCGGAACGTCTGGAGAACGCGATCATCGAGGCGATGAAACTCAAGCCGTATCGACACAACTTCGAAGTCAACGACGACGTGCAAGTGGTGCGTTTCATGAACATGACCGGCGGCTGATTCGCCGCGCAACCGGGACCGCGAGATGATCGTCAGACCGAGACCCAATCAGTTCGCCGTGCTGTTCACCCTCCGAGGCTCGATCGCCAAACGCATCGCCGTGCGCACTTTGATGCTGACACTGCTGGCGGCAGCGATTGTGCTGATCGAACTTCTGGTGCCGAGCTACTTCGCCCAGATCAATTCGACGCCGTTCACCCTGCTCGGTCTGTCGCTGTCGATCTTCCTGAGCTTTCGCAACAACGCCTGTTACGACCGTTGGTACGAAGGACGCAAGGCCTGGGGCGAGGTGCTGCTGCGGGTGCGCGCGGTGATGCGCGAAACCCAAGGCATCGATGACACGCGCCTGCGTGGACAACTGTTGCGCAACCTGTGCGGTTTCGCCCACGCGTTGAATGCGCGGTTGCGTGGAGACAGTGAGGAGCAGGCCAGCACCGACTGGGTCAGCCCGCCGATCGATGGGGCGGCGCCGGATCACTGCGGCCAGATCATTCATCAGGTCGGGCGCCAGTGTTCCGAGCTGGAAACGGCCGGTGTGCTATCGCCATGGCGTTATCAATTACTGGCCAATCACCTGACCTGCCTGAGCCAGGCCCAGGCCGTATGCGACCGCATCAAGAACACGCCACTGCCCTTCCCTTACACCCTGCTGCTGCACCGCACCATCTACCTGTTCTGCCTGTTGCTGCCGTTCGCCATGGCGCAATCGCTGGGATGGTTGACGCCGCTGTTCACGGCAATTGTCAGCTACACCTTTTTCGGCTTCGACGCGATTGCCGATGAACTCGAAGACCCGTTCGGCCGCGATGAAAACGATCTGCCGACCGATGCGCTGGTGCGCACCCTGGAGCGCGATGTGCTGTACGAACTCGGCGTCTCGCCGTTGCCGCCCGCGCCGGAACCGGACGATTACGTGCTGCGCTGAATGGCTCAGCGGCAAGCAACGACATGGCCCGGCGCGTCCGCTCGGGACCGAGGTGCGGCCATTCGCGAGCAGGCTCGCTCCCACAGTTGAAATGCACTCTCCTGCGGAAGCGAGTCTGCTCGCGAAAACAGTTGAAATGCATTCTCCTGTGGGAGCGAGCCTGCTCGCGAAAAAGGCAACTCGGTCAATTAGCCCAAACGCTGGAAAGCGCCACCGACGAATCTTCCATTTACACGCGCGCAAATTCCCCCTTACTATCCGGGCACACCGGTCGCCGGGCCTGCCCCGCCGCCGACGCTTTCCGCCAACGGAAACACGCGTTATGAGTACGTCACCACAACAACCCCAAAGGTTGCACGTCTCTGCTGTACGCGCCCACTGCAGCAGGGGCCGCGTATGAACCGCATCGTCAATCTGCCCATGGCCCTGTGCCGTTCCAAGCTGCGTCACTCCGCACGCCCGCCGGATATCGCCATTCCTGCCTGATCGCGTGAGCTGAAACCGCGACAGTCAATTTCCCGATTTTCCTGATATCCCTGCCGGGACACTTACGCCTTTTTGTCGCGTCGTGTCCGGCCGAATCTGCGCGCCTGTGCGGCGCCACCGTGAGTGATTTGCCATGAAATTCGCAGCCATCGAAGACGCACGCCTGTTCCTCGAACAGAACCCCGATATCGACATGATCGAATTGTTCATCCTCGACGCCAACGGCGTGCCGCGCGGCAAGCTGTTGCACCGTGAAGAACTGCTCGCCGTGTACGAAAGCGGCCGACCGCTGCCGAGCACCATCCTTGGCCTGACCGTACAAGGCGAGGACGTCGAGAACTCCGGGCTGGTCTGGGATGTGGGCGACATCGACTGCCGCGCCTATCCGCTGCAAGGCAGTCTGGTACGCCTGCCGTGGCGACAGATTCCAACCGCTGCGGTGCAGGTCAGCATGCACCCGAGCGAGGGCATGCCGGCGAGCATCGCTGACCCTCGGCACCTGCTGATCAAGGTGATCGACGGGCTCAAGGCCGAGGGTTATCACCCGATCATGGCGTGCGAGCTGGAGTTCTATCTGCTCGACGCCAAACGCGATCACAACGGCCGCCCGCAACCGGCGCTGGACGCTGACGGCGGACGACCGCGACACACGCAAGTCTACGGTTTGCGCGAGCTGGAGCAGATCGAGCCATTCCTCGCCGACCTCTACAGCGCGTGCAAACTGCACGGTATTCCGGCGCGCACGGCGATCTCCGAATACGCCCCGGGGCAAGTGGAAATCACCCTTGAACACGGCGATGCGCTGGAAGCGATGGATCAGGCGGTGCGCTACAAGCGTCTGGTCAAAGGCGTGGCGCACAAGCACGGCATGCAGGCGACGTTCATGGCCAAGCCGTTCGATGATCTGGCCGGCACCGGCATGCACATGCACGTCAGCCTGGCCGATGCCGAGGGGCGTAATTTGTTCGCTTCTGAAGACCCGGCCGGCACACCGCTGTTGCGCACGGCGATCGGCGGCATGCTCGCCTCGCTGCTCGATTCGCTGCTGCTGTTCTGCCCCAACGCCAACTCCTACCGGCGTTTCCAGGCCAACAGCTACGCGCCACTGGCGCCGACCTGGGGTGTCGATAACCGCACGGTCAGCCTGCGCGTACCCGGCGGCCCGGCGCCGACACGACACATCGAACACCGCATCTGCGGCGCCGATGCCAACCCTTATCTGGCAGCGGCAGCGATCCTCGCCGGCATTCATCGCGGCATCCGTGAAGAGCTGGATCCGGGGGCACCGGTCGAGGGCAATGGTTATGCTCAGGCGAAAGAACTGCTGCCGACCGATTGGCTGACGTCGCTGCAGGCGCTGGAAAATTCACAGTGGGCACGGGAGGCGTTAGGGCAGGAATTCCTTGGGGTGTATCTGGCGGTGAAGCGTGCCGAGTATCGGCAGTTCATGGCTGAAGTGGGTGAGCAGGATTGGCGGTGGTACCTGACCGAGGCCTAACGATCCGACACCGAACCTGTGGGAGCGAGCCTGCTCGCGAAGGCGTCATCACATTCAACATTTTGGGTGACTGACACACCGCTTTCGCGAGCAGGCTCGCTCCCACAGGGAATGCACTTCGAACCTGAATTTTTTGTGGACCCCGACATGACCATTCGCTGCAATTCCTACTACACCGCCACCCTCAACCAGGACACCGACTACCCGACCCTGCAAGGTCGGCACAAGGTCGATGTGGTGATCATCGGCGGCGGTTTCACTGGCGTCGCCACTGCCGTCGAACTGGCGGAAAAAGGCCTGAAAGTCGCCATCGTCGAAAGCCACAAGATCGGCTGGGGCGCCACCGGGCGCAATGGCGGGCAAGTCACCGGCAGCCTTTCCGGCGACGGCGCGATGCGCAAACAGATGCGTGCAAAACTGGGCGATGACGTGGACGATTTCATCTGGCATCTGCGCTGGCGCGGGCATGAAATCATCCGCCAGCGCGTCGAGAAATATGCGATCCAGTGCGACCTCAAACACGGCCACTTGCACGCGGCGTACAAGCCGAGCCACATGGTCGATCTGCGCAAGGATTACGACGAAGCCGTGCGTCGCGGATTAGGCGATGAAGTGAGCCTGCTCGACCGCAGCCAGGTTCGCGACCTGCTGCAAAGCGAGCTCTACCACGGCGCAATCAGGAACACCCGCAACATGCACCTGCACCCGCTCAACCTGTGCATTGGCGAAGCACGCGCAGCCGAAAGCCTGGGCGCGCTGATCTTCGAAAACAGTGAAGTGCTGGAGATCATTCACGGCGACACACCTGGCGTGCGCACCGCTCACGGTCAGATCGACGCCAGTCAGGTGATGCTCGCCGGTGACGTCTATCACAAGCTCGAACCGGGTCAGCTCAAGGGCAAGATCTTCCCGGCCATGGGCGGCATCGTCACCACCGCGCCGCTGGGTGATCTGGCGCAACAGATCAACCCCGAAGACCTCGCCGTGTACGACTGCCGCTTCGTCCTCGATTACTACCGGCTCACCGCCGACGGCCGTTTGCTGTTCGGCGGCGGTGCCAACTACAGCGGCAAGGATTCGCGCGACATCGCTGCGGAACTGCGCCCGTGTATCGAACGCACGTTCCCGGCGCTAAAAGGTGTGGCGATCGATTACCAGTGGAGCTGCGCGATGGGCATCGTCATCAACCGCATCCCGCAACTGGGCAAGCTCTCGGACAACGTCTGGTATTGCCAGGGCTACTCGGGACATGGCATCGCCACCACGCACATCATGGGCGAAATCATGAGCCGGGCAATCACCGGGCAAATGGAGCAATTCGACACCTTCGCCGCGTGCCAGCACATTCGCGTGCCAATGGGCGACCTGCTGGGCAACCCGTTGCTGGCGGCGGGGATGTGGTATTACCAGATGCTTGAGCGGTTGCGCTGAATTCACTGGCCCTATCGCGAGCAGGCTCGCTCCCACATTGGATTTGTGCACGACACAACACCCTGTGGGAGCGAGCCTGCTCGCGAAGAGGCCCTCAAACCCCACACAAACTCAATCCGACAACTGCTCCACGACAATCCCCAACCGCCGATAATCCTCGACATTCCCCGACCCCGGATGCCGCTCGGTAATCAACCTATGCAGGCGCGTACACGGCGCCACCACAAACGGCTCCACCGCGCCCAGCTTGTCCGCCGTAGTCACTGCAATCACCCGCGCTGCACTGTCGAGCATCGCCTGTTTGATCGGCACTTCATCGAAATGCAGCGAGGTGATCCCGACCTCGGGATGAATCGCACACACCCCGGTAATTGCCAGATCAGCCTTGATTCCGGCCAGCAGTCGCAGCGCTTCCTGACCACTGGCCGACATCGAATGCGGATTCAATTCACCACCCGCCAGAATCACTTTCACGCCTTTATATTCGGACAAGGCAATCGCCGTCAGCGGTGAAGCGGTCACGGCGGTGATGCGGATGTCGGACGGTAATGCGCGCGCCACCTGCAACGTGGTCGAGCCGGAATCGAACAGCACAATCTGCCCGTCCTCGATGTGCTGCGCCGCCAATTGCGCCAGGCGCACCTTGACCTCGTCGGTCTCATCCAGACGGGTGAAGTAATCCTTGCCCGAATCCTTCGGTCGCGGCAACGCCCCGCCATGCACCCGCTGCACCAGCCCGGCGCTGTCCAGCTCGGCGAGGTCGCGGCGGATGGTGTCTTCGGAGACTGCGAAATGCTGGCTCAGCTCGGAGGCCATGACCTTGCCGTCACGTTCGAGAAGCAAAAGGATTTTCTGCCGGCGCAGGGACGGCAATTCGGCGATGGAGTGGTCGTGCATGGTTATGCCTGTTTGTGCTTGTAGTTGCAGGTTTTAGCGACACTAGCGAAAGTCTCAGGCAAATACAAACGCAACGGCTATCAATGCTTTCGATCATTGGAATCAACACGGCGAATTTTTTCTTTGCGCTGCGCCTGTTCACAATGGCACCACTCTCAAAAGCTCAGGATGCACAGCCCATGAATCTCAACTTCGCCTTCGCCTGCATGATCGTCGTGTCGTTCGCGATTGCCTTGGGCCACGCCTGACCTGCACCAACAACGCCGGGGCAAAATGCAGCAGCACCATCCGGCTCAGATGATGCGTCAGGATAAACACCACATTCAGCCCGCCGCCAAACGCGACAATCGCAATCGTCTCGATCGCGCCCGGCATGTACGCCAGCCACAGCGCCAGCGGATCAGTGCCCAGCCAGCGCGCAGCTACCTCGGCAAACGCCGCTGCGACGACGATCATCAAGCCGACCGAAACCAGAGCGGTGCGCCCATGCCGCGCCAGTTCTGCGATGCCGAGCCCCTGAAAACGTGAGCCGATACGCACGCCAAGAATCAGTGCGGCCAGGTTCAAACTCCACTCCGGCATGTGAAAGCTGTGCAGCCATCCCGACTTCACAAATACAGCGGTTATGAGAATTGCGGTAAGCATGAATGGCGCCGGGACGCCGATCAGCAACAGCAAGCGGCCGAGCAATACGCTCAGCGCGATGACAGAGAACGCGGTCAGCGCCATGCCTGTGGTCAACGGATCGCTGACGACTTCAGCCACCGCTGCTTGCCCGGGAATGAGCAAACTCACCAGCACGGTGATCAACAGCAGTCGCATCAGATGCACGATGATGACTTTGCTCGAAGCCTTTTCCGACTCGAGCAAATCGAACACTGCGGCCAATGCGCCGGGATAGACCGCCAGCAGTGCATCGGTACGGTTCCAACCGGCGCCGCGTGTCAGCCACCATCCGGCGAGTGCGATTTGTACGGTCAAGCAGATCAGCAACACGCCAAGGCTGGGCAACATCGTCGTCGCCGTTTCGCTGTCCCATGCTTCGAACATCAGCCCGGTGGCGATGCCCAGCGTGACCTGGATGTAGCCCAAGCCATAAGGAGTTGCCGGGGCGATGCCGGTTTTACTGGCAAACAACGCGGTAACGACAATCGAGCCCAGCAGCAAGCCGTGGGGTACGCCTTCAAACTGCAATAACGCGCCGAAACCGGCCGCAATCAACAAGCACACAATGGATTTCATAGTTCGCCTTCCTGGCTATTTATCTGACACACCACCATTCCCCTGTGGGAGCGAGCCTGCTCGCGAAAGCGTCCTGCCAGTCACAGATGAATAACTGATCTATCGCCTTCGCGAGCAGGCTCGCTCCCACAAGAATCCAATACGTCTTACATACGCAAGCGTGCAATCGCCCGCCGATATTTCTCGATCCGCTCCAGATCCTCCCAACTCGGCGAGGCGATCCGCGAGATATCGCTGTTCTCTTCCAGATCCGCCAGCTTCACCACCCGGCCAATCGGGTTTTGCGCGGCGCGGTCGACAAAATCCTCGTAGGACTCGCCCGGCACTTTGGTCACTGCCGCGATCGCCGCCAGCACCTCTTCGCTAAAGCCTTCCCCGCGCAAATCATCCAGACTCACCCCGCAATCCTCGACCACATCGTGCAGCACAGCGACGATGCGCTCCTCCAGCGTGTGCATGCGCAACATGACTTTCAGCGGATGCAGAATGTACGGCGCCCCGCCCTTGTCCACCTGCCCGGTGTGGGCCGTGGCGGCAATGGCGATAGCGCGTTCGAGGGTTTGGGCCATGGGAATCGAATCCTGCGCTGAATGTTTCTGATTGTTGCGCAGTGTACGCGAAGATCGCTCAGCGCAAACCGATTGAACCTTGCCCGCCCTCGCCGCCTCGAAACCAGACAAGCGCCAAATCACCGATCAGACGCGGCGCCATTGGAGAGGAATTGCCGATGAAAACCCGACTGCTGCTCCTGATCGCCACGTTCGCCATCATCCCCACCTGCGTCATGGCTGAAGGCTGCGACGTGCAGACCCGCTCCTCCAGCGCCTCGGTGCCAGCGGTGGAAACCCACAGCTGCTACGAATACGAAGGCATGCCGGTGGACTCCATCAACTGGTCCTGCAGCAACGAAACCAAGGACACCCTCAACGCCACCAAGAAAAAAGTCGATCGCTGCGACGACCACTACCAGGCCACCTGCACCGCCCGCCTCACCCAGGAATCCCTGGCCAACCCGCACTCGACCAGCAAAGACAAAAGCGCCAAACCGATGAACATGCCCGACAACGCCAAAGTCACCACGTATTACTACGACGGCGAGCACCTGGCGCAGGCAAAGATTGATTGTGAGAACAGCGGCGGGAACTGGAAGGCTAAGTAACCTCGGTCATCGAGGATTGCCTGATAGAGAGCCCGGCTTGATGCCGGGCTTGCTGCATCTGCAAACAGCTTCAACCCTCACCAGCACCGCTGCTGGTGCCGCTGTCGTTCGATTGCTTCGAACCACTGGGCTTGGAGCCCGCAGGGGTCGAGCCGTCGTTGTTGGTGGTGTTGCCTTGTGTACCTTTCGGCACGGTGGCACCGTTGGAATGAATGTCTTCCGGCGCACTCGGATTGGCTTGGCTGTTGCCGTCGTTAGCAGTGGGTGCCGGGGTGTCGCTGGCGGCGGTCGCGTAGAGCGAAGTGGCGGATAACAGCGTGGCCAGGGTCAGTGCTGCGAGGTTGGATTTGCGCATGTGGGCGGTTCCTTTGCGGGGGTAAGGTATGCATTGGAAGCGCGTGCGCGGGGAAAATGCGGGAGGGCTGACGAATGGCAGGAAAAACAACCCGCCACCTCGTAAAAGATGCCGGGTCAACAAAAAAATAATGCGTTATCCGATCAGAAATTCGCCGGCGTATTCGCGCTGATTATCTCTGCCTCATCCGCGCCGATATTCCGGAATTTATGCGGCAACGTCGTCGGAAAGTAATAACCATCCCCGGCACTCAGCACACTCACCTGCCCATCCACGGTCAATTCCACCGTGCCGCGCGTGACCAGCCCGCACTCTTCGCCTTCGGCATGCACGATCGGCTCTTCGCCGGAGCTGGCGCCGGGGGCGTATTGTTCGCGGAGCAGGCGCATCTGGCGGCTGGGCACGGAGGCGCCGATGAGCAGCAGGCGCAGGCCGTGGCGGCCGAGGTCGGGTTGTTCGTTGGCGCGGAACACGTATTGGTGTTCGCGCGGGGGCTGGTCGAAGGTGAAGAAGTCGGCCAGGGACATCGGTATGCCTTCGAGCAGCTTTTTCAGCGAGCTGACGGAGGGGCTGACGCGGTTCTGTTCGATCAGCGAGATGGTCGCGTTGGTCACGCCGCTACGCCGGGCGAGCTCGCGCTGGGAGAGTTTGTAGCTTTCGCGTACTAGTTTGAGTCGAGAACCCGTATCCATGACAGCCTTATGTAAGAGCGACTTAAGGGCGATGGGGGTGGGTGGCGGGTGACGCGCAGGTCGCGCGAATCACGTTGCTCCCGTGTCCCGGAACCGTGAAAGGCGGCTATTAAATCACGTTTGCCGGTGTTGCTCAGCAGGTTCGATGGATGGTGATCGAAATGAGCTGGCTGGCGATTATTGCGGACAAATAAAAAACTTGTGGGAGCTGGCTTGCCAGCGATTGGATGGCACATTCAACATCCCTTTTGCTGAAAGACCGCAATCGCTGGCAAGCCAGCTCCCACAGGTTTTGTGTGCTGTTTAGGGAAAAACCGGCGAGGTCTTTCGGACCGCCGCCGGCAAGGTCAATCAGACGCCGAAACGGTCGCGCAGGGAATAGTAAACCGCGCCCAGAGCGGTGAGCGGTGCGGAGAAGGTGCGGCCGCCGAGCATTGGCATGTGCGGCAGCGAGGCGAAGGCGTTGAAGCGTTCGGCGTCGCCGCGGATCATTTCCGAGATCAGTTTGCCGGCCAGGTGCGAGCAGGTGACGCCGTGGCCGCTGTAGCCCTGCATGTAGTAGGCGTTCTTTTCGATACGGCCGAATTGCGGCATGCGCGACATGGTCAGCAGGAAGTTGCCGGTCCAGCGGTAGTCGATCTTCACGTCTTTGAGCTGCGGAAAGGTCTTGAGGATCTTCGGCCGAATCAGCTGCTCGATATCGTCCGGCTCCCGCGCGCCGTAGACCACACCACCACCGTAAAGCAGGCGGTTGTCAGCGGTGAGGCGGTAGTAATCCAGCAGGTAGTTGCAATCTTCCACGCAATAGTTGTTGGTGATCAGACTGCGTGCCTGCTGCTCGGTCAGCGGTTCGGTGACAACGATCTGCGAGCCGCACGGCATGCTTTTCGCGGTGACGCGGTTGTCGAGACCTTGCGGCAGATAAGCGTTGCCGGCGATCAACAGGTATTTGGCGCGGACCAGGCCTTTGGCAGTGCGCACGGTGATCGGCTCGCCATAGGTAATTTCGACCGCCGCCGACTGTTCGTAGATCTTGCCGCCCAAACGCACGATGGCAGCGGCCTCTCCTAGCGCCAGATTCAACGGATGGACGTGGCCACCCTGCATGTCCAGCAAACCGCCAACGTAGGCGTCGGAACCCACTTCGCGACGAATATCCGCTGCATCGAGCATCTTCAGATTGCGGTTGCCGTAGCGTTCCCAGTTGCGCTTCTGCTCGGCCAGGCCGTTGAGCTGTTTCTTGTTCATCGCTGCGAAAATACCGCCCGGGCGGTAGTCGCACTTGATGTCGTAATCCTTGATGCGCGAACGAATGATATCGGCGCCTTCGAAGATCATGCTGCCGAGGATTTCTGCAGTCTTGTCGCCGTAGCGCTCTTCGATGACATCGACGTCGCGGCTGTAGGAGTTGACCAGTTGCCCGCCATTGCGCCCGCTGGCGCCGTAGCCGACTTTCGCCGCTTCCAGCACGGTGACTTTGTAGCCGGCTTCGCTGAGGAACAGTGCCGAGGACAGGCCTGTGTAGCCGGCGCCGATAATGCAGACGTCGCAGTCCAGCGCTTCTTCGAGAATCGGGAAGTCGATGACTTCGTTGCGGGTGGCGGCGTAGTAGCTGTTTACGTGTTGCTGTTTCATAGGTTTCTCCGAGGGCCGCCAACCAGGGGCGGCCGCCGCTGTAAAAGAGTCAGAGCTTGATCCAGGTCGCTTTCAGTTCGGTGTACTTGTCGAACGCATGCAGCGATTTGTCGCGGCCATTGCCCGATTGTTTGAAGCCACCGAATGGCGCGGTCATGTCGCCGCCGTCGTACTGGTTGACCCAGACGCTGCCGGCGCGCAGGCCGCGGGCGAAGGTGTGCGCCTTGCTCAGGTTGCTGGTCCACACCCCGGCGGCGAGGCCGAAGATGCTGTCGTTGGCGATTTGCAGGGCTTCCTCGGCAGTGTCGAAGGTGATCAGCGACAGCACCGGGCCGAAGATTTCTTCCTGAGCGATGGTCATCGCGTTGGTCACGCCGTCGAAAATCGCTGGCTGTACGTAGAGGCCGCCGGTTTCTTCGAGGGTGCGTTGGCCGCCGGCAATCAACTCGGCGCCCTGCTCGCGGCCGATGCTGATGTAGCGCAGCACGTTGTCCAGTTGACGCTGGTCGACCACGGCGCCGACGGTAGTGGCCGGATCAAGCGCATGTCCCGGTTTCCACGCTTGCAAGGCTTCCACCAGCAGCGGGATGAACTGCTCGCGAATCGAGCGCTCGACCAACAGACGCGAGCCGGCAGTGCAGACTTCGCCCTGGTTGAAGGCGATGGCACTGGCTGCTGCCTGGGCTGCCGCGCGCAGGTCCGGGGCGTCGGCGAACACCACGTTCGGGCTCTTGCCGCCGGCCTCGAGCCAGACGCGTTTCATGTTGCTCTGCCCGGCATAGATCATCAGCTGCTTGGCGATCGCCGTGGAGCCGGTGAAGGCCAGCACGTCGACGTCCATGTGCAACGCCAATGCCTTGCCGACGGTGTGGCCGTAGCCCGGCAGCACGTTGAACACGCCCTTCGGAATACCCGCCTCCAGCGCCAGTTGCGCGATGCGGATAGCGGTCAGCGGTGATTTTTCCGAAGGCTTGAGGATGAACGAGTTACCCGCCGCCAGCGCCGGGGCGAATTTCCAGCTGGCCATGATCAGCGGGAAATTCCACGGCACGATCGCCGCGACCACGCCGGATGGCTCGCGAGTCACGAGGCCGAGTTGATCGTGCGGCGTGGCGGCAACTTCGTCGTAGATCTTGTCGATGGCCTCGGCGCTCCAGCGGATCGCGTTGGCGGTCGCCGGGATGTCGATGTTCATCGAATCGCTGATCGGTTTGCCCATATCGAGGGTTTCCAGCAGCGCCAGTTCTTCCTGGTGCTGCAGGATCAGATCGGCGAAGCGGATCAGCACGCGCTTGCGCTCGGCCGGGGCTTTTTTCGCCCAGATGCCGGAGTTGAACGACTGGCGCGCGGCTTCGACGGCCAGGTTGGCGTCGGCTTCATCAGTGCTGGCGACGGCGGCAAGAAAGCGGCCATCGACCGGGCTCAGGCATTCGAAGGTGTCGCCGCTGATCGCCGGGCGATATTCACCGTCGATGAAGGCGCGGGATTCGATGGACAGGGACTGGAAGCGTTGTTCCCAGTCGTTGCGGGTTGTGGTCATTGTTTTTGAGCTCGACAAGGGGGAATTTGGGGGTTGGTCTGGTTGCTTTGCCTGGCCGGGAATCGCTGCCCTCACCCTAGCCCTCTCCCAGAGGGAGAGGGGACCGATCGGGGGATGTCTGGTAACTGCGCCGACCTGAAAAATCTTTGCCGAATCCATCATCGACTGGATCGTTCAGGTCGCCGGATATCTCCAGACGACGCGGTCAGTCCCCTCTCCCTCCGGGAGAGGGTTAGGGTGAGGGGCTTTTGATCTTCAGACCGTATGCAGATACCAGTTGTACTCAAGGTCTGAGATCGAGTTCTCGAACTCGGCCAGCTCGCTTTCCTTGCACGCGACGAATACGTCGATGTACATCGGGTCGATGTAGCGCGCCATGACTTCGCTGTCGTCGAGTTCGCGCAAGGCGTCGCGCAGGTTGTTCGGCAGGCTCTGCTCGTTCTGCTCGTAGCTGTTGCCCTCGACCGGGGCGCCCGGTTCGATCTGGTTGGTCAGGCCGTGGTGAATACCGGCCAGCACCGACGCCATCAGCAGGTACGGGTTGGCATCGGCACCGGCGACGCGGTGTTCGATGCGTACGGCATCCGCTGAACCGGTCGGCACGCGCACGGCCACGGTGCGGTTGTCGATGCCCCAGCTCGGCGAGTTCGGCACATAGAACTGTGCGCCGAAGCGGCGGTACGAATTGACGTTCGGGCAGAGGAACGCCATTTGCGCCGGCAGGGTCTCGAGCACACCGCCGATCGCGTGACGCAGTGCGGCGTTCTGCTCGGGATCCTCGCTGGCGAAGATGTTGTTGCCTTCTTTATCCAGAATCGAAATGTGCACGTGCAAACCATTGCCGGCCTGGCCCGGATAAGGCTTGGCCATGAAGGTCGTGTCCATCTCGTGGTCGTAGGCGATGTTCTTCACCAGACGCTTGAGCAGGACCGCGTAATCGCACGCCTTGATCGGGTCGGAGACGTGATGCAGGTTGACTTCGAACTGCGCCGGGGCGCTTTCCTTGACGATCGCATCAGCGGGAATGCCCTGCTCTTTCGCGCCTTCGAGGATGTCTTGCAGGCAGTCGACGTATTCGTCGAGGTCGTCGATCAGGTAAACCTGGGTCGACACCGGACGCTTGCCGGATACCGGTGAACGTGGCGATTGCGGACGGCCATTCACGTTGTCCTGGTCGATCAGGTAGAACTCGAGTTCGAACGCCGCGCAGATGGTCAGGCCGAGGTCGTCGAATTTGCGCACAACGTTGGCCAGCACTTCACGCGGGTCGGCGAAGAACGGCTGGCCTTCGATCTCGTGCATGGTCATCAGCAGTTGAGCGGTCGGGCGTTTTTGCCACGGCTCGATGCTCAGGGTGCCGGGGATCGGGTAGCAGATGCGATCAGCATCGCCAATATCCAGGCCCAGGCCGGTGCTTTCCACCGTCGAGCCGTTGATGTCCAGCGCGAACAACGACGCCGGCAGGTTGATGCCTTTTTCGTACACCTTATGAAGACTGGTGCGTTCGATGCGCTTGCCGCGCACCACACCGTTCATATCCGCAATCAGAAGGTCGACGTACAAAACCTCAGGATATTTCTTAAGGAATGCGTTGGCTTCGTTGAGTTGAACGGTACGCAGAGGGACCGACATGATGCACCTATTTAGCTGTTAATTATTATGTTCACCACCGTGTTGCGAAGCCAGTCAATCCGAAAGGCAAAGTGAAGTCAATAGCGAACACCCTACCCTGCAGCCTTTATTTTTCGCGCTTTTCTTAACACTCTCGTGCCATATCCGCCGGCAAACCCCGGTAAACCTGAGTGATTTGATGAACGGCGTTTAGAATTTTTTACATGGCAGTTGTTAATTAAAATCAACAAGGCTAAGCTCCGGAAAAGCTCGTTCAAGTGACAGACTTCGAGGTGAATAAAAATGGCATTCAAGCCATTGATCGGCGTTACTGCGTGCGTCAAACAGATTGGCCTGCACCCCTATCACATCAGCGGCGACAAGTACGTACGTGCTGTCAGCGTTGGCGCCCAAGGGTTGCCAGTGGTCATTCCTTCCCTCGGCAATCTGACTGAAATCGATGATCTGCTCGGTCAGCTCGACGGTCTGTTGCTCACCGGCTCACCCTCGAACGTGGAACCCTTCCACTATCAAGGCGCGGCCAGCGCCCCCGGCACGGATCACGATCCGGCTCGCGACGCGACCACCCTTCCTTTATTGCGTGCAGCCATCGCGGCGGGCGTTCCGGTGCTCGGCATCTGCCGTGGCTTCCAGGAAATGAACGTGGCCTTCGGCGGCAGCCTGCATCAAAAGGTGCACGAGCTGCCCGGCATGCTCGACCACCGTGAATCCGACAGCCCGGATGTGGCCGTGCAATACGCCCCGGCCCATGCGGTCAGTGTGATCGCTGGCGGTGTGTTCGAAGCGCTGGAGCTGCCCGACGAATTTCAGGTCAATTCGATTCACAGCCAAGGCATCGACCGCCTCGCTCCCGGCCTGCGTGCTGAAGCCGTGGCACCGGACGGTTTGATCGAAGCGATCTCGGTCGAGCACAGCCCGACCTTCGCCCTCGGCGTGCAATGGCACCCGGAATGGCAAGTGCTGGACAACCCGAACTACCTGAAGATTTTCCAGGCGTTCGGCGCAGCGTGCCGGCGACGGGCGGCGAAGCGCAGTCAGCGCTGACGCAATCCCAGACCAGATAACGATTTACTGCCCCCACGGCTGGCGGGTGTGCGTTTGCACATCCGCCCGTCGTGAACTGCAACACCCGTGATAACAACAAGTACGACCCAGGCAGCCAGGACGGCGGCGCCGAACAAGCCGGATCGGTACGGACAAAGGCCACTCAGGTCAACGCATATCCCCTGTGGGAGCGAGCCTGCTCGCGAAAGCGGTGTATCAGCAAACGATGATGTCGACTGACACTCCGTATTCGCGAGCAGGCTCGCTCCCACAGGTTCTGCGCCAGCTGACAGGCATTCCGGACCGTTCCGCAATCCACTTAAGCCCGGCCACATTGGCCAGGCACACGACACCTGTTGGGAGTTTCACATGGCAAACGCCTCCAGCACTTACCGCAAGGCACTCGAAGGTCATCAGCAACCGAAAAAGGTGCTGGTGAAAGTCGATCGTGTCACCAAGAAGTTCGACGAAACCGTGGCCGTGGACGATGTGTCCCTGGAGATCCATCAGGGCGAAATCTTCGCGCTGCTGGGCGGTTCCGGTTCGGGCAAATCGACTCTGCTGCGCATGCTCGCCGGTTTCGAGCGGCCGACCGAGGGGCGGATTCTGCTCGATGGCGTGGACATCACCGACATGCCGCCGTACGAGCGGCCGATCAACATGATGTTCCAGTCCTACGCGCTGTTCCCGCACATGACCGTGGCACAGAACATCGCCTTCGGCCTCAAACAGGACCGTTTGCCGGCCAGCGAAATCGATGCCCGCGTCGAAGAAATGCTGCGTCTGGTGCACATGACCCAATACGCCAAGCGCCGCCCGCACCAGTTGTCCGGCGGCCAGCGTCAGCGCGTGGCGCTCGCCCGCTCGTTGGCCAAACGGCCGAAACTGTTGCTGCTCGACGAGCCGATGGGTGCGCTGGATAAAAAGCTGCGTTCGCAGATGCAGCTTGAGCTGGTGGAAATCATCGAGCGCGTTGGCGTGACCTGCGTCATGGTCACCCACGACCAGGAAGAAGCCATGACCATGGCCCAGCGCATCGCGATCATGCACCTGGGCTGGATCGCGCAGATCGGCAGCCCGGTGGACATTTATGAAGCGCCGGTCAGCCGCATGGTCTGCGAATTCATCGGTAACGTGAACGCCTTTGACGGCACCGTGGTGGAAGACCTCGAAGGCCACGCGATCATTCACAGCCCCGACTTGCAACAGAGGATCTATGTCGGTCACGGCGTCAGCACGTCGGTGCAGGATAAGTCGATCACCTACGCCATCCGCCCGGAAAAAATGCTCGTCAGCACCACTCAACCGGAGTTCCGCTACAACTGGTCCGAAGGCAAGGTGCATGACATCGCCTACCTCGGCGGCCATTCGGTGTTCTACGTCGAGCTGCCCGGCGGCAAGATCGTCCAGTCGTTCATGGCCAACGCCGAACGCCGTGGCGCGCGGCCGACCTGGGACGACAAGGTCTACGTCTGGTGGGAAGACGACAGCGGCGTGGTGCTGCGCTCATGAGAACTTTCAATCAGCAATTCTTGCGCCTGGTGCCCAGCGGACGAAAACTGGTGATCGGCATTCCGTTCATCTGGCTGTTCCTGTTCTTCATGCTGCCGTTCTTTCTGGTGATGAAGATCAGCTTCTCGGAAGCCGCGCTGTCGATCCCGCCGTACTCGGAGATCTACACCTTCGCCGAACAGAAATTCCAGCTGCTGCTGAACATCGGCAACTACACCCTGCTCGGCGAAGACGAGCTGTACCTGTCGGCGTACCTCGGCTCGCTGAAAGTCGCGGCGCTGAGCACGCTGATGTGCCTGGTGATCGGTTTCCCGATGGCCTACGCGATCACCAAGACCGGCAAGGAAACGCAAAACGTCCTGCTGCTGTTGATCATGATGCCGACCTGGACGGCGATCCTGATCCGCGTGTATGCGTGGATGGGCATCCTCAGCAACAACGGTCTGCTCAACGGGTTCCTGATGTGGACCGGGCTCACCGATCACCCGATCGAGATCCTCAACACCAACACTGCGGTGTACATCGGCGTGGTCTATGCCTATCTGCCGTTCATGGTGCTGCCGCTCTACGCCAACCTGGTCAAGCACGACAACAGCCTGCTGGAAGCCGCGCAGGATCTGGGTTCGAGCAACTTCAACAATTTCTGGAAGATCACCGTGCCGCTGGCCAAGAACGGCATCATTGCCGGTTGCATGCTGGTGTTCATTCCGGTAGTCGGCGAGTTCGTGATCCCGGAACTGCTGGGTGGCCCGGAGACGCTGATGATCGGTCGCGTGCTGTGGCAGGAGTTCTTCAATAACCGCGATTGGCCGGTGGCTTCTGCGCTGGCGGTGGTGATGCTGTTGATCCTGATTGTGCCGATTCTGCTGTTCAACCGCAGCCAGGCCAAAGAGATGGAGGCACGGGGATGAAACGCTTCAACTTTTCCAAATTCATGCTGATCTTCGGCTTGATGTTCATTTATCTGCCGATGCTGATTCTGGTGATCTACTCGTTCAACGCCTCGAAACTGGTGACGGTGTGGGGTGGCTGGTCGATCAAATGGTATGTCGGCCTGCTCGACAACACGCAACTGATGGGCTCGGTGCTGCGCTCGCTGGAGATCGCCTGCTACACCGCGATTGCCGCTGTGGCACTGGGGACGCTGGCGGCGTTCGTACTGACGCGGGTGACGCGCTTCAAGGGTCGCACGCTGTTTGGTGGCCTGGTGACCGCGCCGTTGGTGATGCCGGAAGTGATCACCGGTCTGTCGCTGTTGCTGCTGTTCGTGGCGATGGCGCAGCTGATCGGCTGGCCGCAGGAGCGCGGCATCGTCACCATCTGGATCGCCCACACCACCTTTTGTGCAGCCTATGTCGCGGTGGTAGTCTCCGCGCGCCTGCGGGAGCTGGATCTGTCGATCGAAGAAGCGGCGATGGATCTCGGCGCCAAACCATTCAAAGTATTTTTCCTCATCACCATTCCCATGATCGCGCCGTCGCTGGCCGCCGGCGGGATGATGTCGTTCGCCTTGTCGCTGGATGATCTGGTGCTGGCGAGTTTTGTCTCCGGGCCGGGCTCGACGACGCTGCCGATGGAAGTGTTCTCGGCGGTGCGCCTGGGTGTGAAACCCGAGATCAACGCCGTGGCCAGCCTGATTCTGCTGGCAGTGTCGCTGGTGACTTTCCTTGTCTGGTACTTCGGCCGCAAGGCAGAGGCCAACCGCAAAAAAGCGATCCAGGAAGCGATGGATCAGACCGCGAATGAGTCGTGGCAACAGCCGGCAACGGCGACTGCCTGAGCAACACTGAAGAACAACTGTGGCGAGGGGATTTATCCCCGTTGGGCTGCGAAGCGGCCCCTGCAGTTCTACCTGAAGACTCCGTATTCAGGTTTTGCGACTGCTTCGCAGCCGAGCGCGGATAAATCCCCTCGCCACAAGGTTCAAGTGCACCGAGCTTTTGTTTTGTTGAATAAGAAGAAGGGAGTTGTAGCGATGAAAATGTTTGGCAGGACTCTGCTGACACTGTCCTTAATGGGCGCAATGGTCATGGGCGCCCAGGCCAACGACAAGGTGCTGCGTGTTTACAACTGGTCCGATTACATCGCGCCGGACACCGTGAAAAAGTTCGAAGACGAGACCGGCATTCGCGTGACCTACGACGTCTTCGACAGCAACGAAACCCTGGAAGCGCGCCTGCTCGCGGGCAAATCCGGCTACGACATCGTCGTGCCGTCGAACAGTTTTCTGGCCAAGCAGATCAAGGCCGGTGTTTATCAGCCGCTGGACAAATCGAAGCTGCCGAACTGGAAGAATCTCAAC
Organism: Pseudomonas sp. Sample_23; assembly: GCF_004307595.1. Taxonomy (NCBI): domain Bacteria; kingdom Pseudomonadati; phylum Pseudomonadota; class Gammaproteobacteria; order Pseudomonadales; family Pseudomonadaceae; genus Pseudomonas; species Pseudomonas sp. Sample_23. The sequence continues at coordinate 94,737 of NZ_RCNX01000021.1, read as the reverse complement.
CCGGTGCTGCTGAAAAACGCCGCCGCCAGTGATCCGGACAACGCGCATGCGTTCCCGTACATGTGGGGCTCGATCGGCATCGGTTTCAATCCGGCGAAGGTCAAGGAAGTTCTCGGCGCCAACGCCCCGACCAACTCCTGGGACTTACTGTTCAAACCGGAGAACGCGGAAAAGCTCAAAGCCTGCGGCATCAGTTTCCTCGATTCGCCGACCGAAATGCTCCCGGCCGCCCTGCACTACCTGGGCTATCCGGTGAACGACAAGGACAAGGCGCACATCGCCGAAGCCGAAGCGCTGTTCATGAAAATCCGCCCTTACGTGGCGTACTTCCACTCCTCGAAGTACATCTCCGATCTGGCCAACGGCAACATCTGCGTGGCGGTGGGTTACTCCGGCGACGTCCTGCAGGCCAAGGCCCGCGCGGTGGAATCGGGCAACAACGTGGTGATCGACTACAGCATTCCCAAGGAAGGCGCCGGCAGTTTCTACGACATGGTCGCCATCCCCCGTGATGCGGCGAACGTCGACAATGCCTACCTGTTCATGGACTTCCTGATGCGCCCGGACATCATCGCCGAAGTCACCAACAGCATCGGCTACAGCAACGCCAACGCAGCGGCCACGCCACTGGTGGACGAAGCGATCCGCAACGAACCGGGTTCGTATCCGTCGCAAGCGGTGATGGCGACGTTGTATGCAGTGCCGGATCAGCCAATTGCCACGCAGCGGATCATGACGCGCGGCTGGACGCGGGTGAAGCTCGGTAAATAAAAACACCGATGATCAAAATGTGGGAGCGAGCCTGCTCGCGAAGGCGGTAGGACAGGCGACGAAAATATTGGGTGTGCCGACGCTTTCGCGAGCAGGCTCGCTCCCACAATGAAGCAATGCAGTGCTGAAAATTTTCCGTTCACGCAGCGCACTACCACCGCTGCACCCTGCTCTGAACGGCCTCACCCGGCTCCCTCGGCTCGGGTGATTTTGCAGGCGCCTTCGGGCGCCTTTTTTTGTCCGTTCAGATCAACGGCCAGTCCTGCACAACCCGATACCGCCCCTTGTGCGATTCGAACAGAGCGAAGCGTTCAGCACGCAGAAAGAACTCCGGCGGCGTGCGCGCTTCCGGCTCCGGCGCGCGGTATTCGCGGGCCAGCGTAAGGTGCGGGCGGAACTCGCGGGTGGCTTCTTCAAAGCCGAACGGCAGCATCGCCTGTTCCAGCGCGTAGACCAGGCGCAACAACGCTGGCGGCGCCTGTTCCGGTGCCAGCGATAGCACACCGGCGCGATGCCAGACCTGCAAGCGATCCAGCTCAATGCGCAACGTTTCGCCGGGAATCCCGCTGCTTCACAGACGCCATGAATCTGCGCCAGCGGCACCGCACCGAGGAACAGCAGAGTCAGATGAAAGTTATCCGCCGGCACCGGTTTGCCGCTGCGCAGGCCCAGTTCCGCGCGCCACTGGGCGATTGCCTTGCGCTGCGCCGGCGGGCAATCCAAAGCGAAAAACAGCCGTTTCGACGGTTCCTGCCTGCGCACTTCATCCATCATCGCCCTGCCCCCATATCGTCATGATCGCGCCGATTCTACACAGCCTGTTCTGACGACTCGCGACAGGAAGCTATAGTTCAAGGATTGCCATCAACCGGAGGCTGCCATGCGCGAGATCCTCAGCAAAGAACCCTGGTGGGCCCGGCCACCACATCCCGGACAGGACGAAAGCGAACTGGAATGGGGCTGGCTGGTGCATTACAGCGAAGGCGAACCGCGCTTCGAATTCGTTCGCGAGAGACCCAGCGACGAGCAGATCCGCAACCGCAAAAGTTGCCGGGTCACCCCCTCGGCCGAGTGAATAGACCCTGTGAGCACTAATCCTGTGGGAGCGAGCAGGCTCGCTCCCACAGGGTCATGCATTGATCAGTGGGGTTGGGTGTCGCCGGCGGCGGTGTCGATGCTGACAACCACTGACATCCCCGGCCGCAAGCGTTCTTCTTCCTGCTGATCGGGATCGATGGTGATGCGCACCGGCACGCGCTGGGCGATCTTGACGAAGTTACCGGTGGCGTTGTCGGCCTGCAGCAAGGCAAATTCCGAGCCGGTGCCCGGCGAAATATGCTGCACATGGCCGGTGAATCTGCGGTGGTTCAAGGCGTCGACGGTAAAGCGTACCGGTTGCCCGACCCGCACGTTGGCCATCTGGGTTTCCTTCATGTTGGCGATTACCCACTTCTGGTCCGGGACCAACGCCATCAACTGCGCGCCGGAGTTGACGTAGGCCCCCAAGCGCACGCCGATCTGCCCGAGCTGGCCGTCGCGCGGGGCGACAATCCGCGTGTTCGACAGATCAATCCGCGCCAGTTGCACCGCAGCTTCGGCGCTGGCCACGGCGGCCTCCAGCGAGCCGCGATTGACGATCACCGTTTGCAGATCCTGCCGGGCGATTTCCAGATTGGCCTTGGCCTGCGCCACAGAAGCCGTGCTTTGCGCGTTGGCAGCGAGGGTCACGTCAAATTCGCGCTTGGACACCGAGCCGTCGCGCACCAGTTCCTGATTACGCCGCAGATCGGCCTCGCTCTTGCGCAACTGCGCCTGGCTGTCGGCGAGCACCGCCTGACGCAATTTGATCGTCGCTTCAGCGCTGTTGCGCTGCTGCACGACGTTGGCCAATCCGGCTTTCTGCACCGCCAGTTGTGCCAGGGACTGGTCGAGGCGTTGCTGATAAATGCGGTCGTCCAGACGCACCAGCAGGTCCCCGGCCTTGACGTACTGGAAGTCCTGCACCGGCACCTCGAACACATAGCCGCTGAGCTGCGGACCGATGATCGTCACCTGCCCGCGAATCAAGGCGTTTTCGGTAGTTTCGACCGCACTGCTGAATGGCGGCAGTTGCCAGGCATACAACACGATCAGCACGCCGACGATGGCGATTGCGGCAAAGCCCAGCGAAGAGATGATCCGCACCCGCAGCGAACGCGGCGCAGTATTCGGTGACGATGGCGGCGCCTCCCCTTCAGGCGTGGCGGCGATGGCGTTGGTAGTTGTGGTGGTCGGTTCGGTCATGAAGAAGTGGCACCGCTGGGTGGTACGGAAGGTGTCGGCTCAATGGCTTTGGTGGTGCTCATCAGCCACAACGCGCGAATCGAAAGCCAGATCATGGTCAGGACGGCAATGACCGCAATCAGCATGAAGACATCGTTATAGGCCAGCACGTTCGCTTCGCGTGTCGCCGCATTGGCGAGGCTGCGCATGCCGGCCAAATTGCGCAGGCTCGGGTCGGCGAGCAAACCGCCGAACGCCGAGCCGCCGCTCTGCACTCGCGCCGCCACCAACGGATCGGACATCACCAGATGATCGACGATGTGGCTGGAGTGGTACTTCTCGCGCACGATCTGAAAAGTGCCAAGCAACGCCGCGCCGAGCAGTCCGCCGAGGTTATTGCAGATCCCGAACAGCACGGAAAAACTCACCAGGTTGCGCGGATTGGTCAGCACGTTACGCGTGCCGAAGACCATGGTCGGGCCGAGAAAAAACGTACTGCCGAATGCCAGCAGGAACTGGCTGAAATACATGTTGGCGGGACGGGTCAGGTTATTCGAGAAGCTGTCCATCACCGAACCGGTGGCCATCAGCGCCAAGGAAATGATCAACGGCATCAGCAAATGTTTGGGGTCGATGGTCAACGCGCTGGTGGCAAGCCCGGCGATGCTGCCGATCAGCATCACCACGTACAGACTGTGTAACTGCTCATAGCCCATGTTGAGGTTCTGCATGAAACCGACCGCGCCGGTGGATTGCTCCGAGGTGACCATGCGAATCAGGGTCACCGCCAGCGCCAGGCGGATCATCGTTCCGCTGCCCAGCCAGCGGGTCATCAACATCGGGTTGCTGCGGTTGTGCTCGATGGCCAGGCCCATGATGATCAGCGCGATCGAACAGGCCAGCGCCACGCCGATCCAGTCTGCCTCCAGCCACCAGTCGATCCGCCCCAGCGACAACACCGCGCACAACAACGCCACACCGGTGGCGAGGATGGCGAAGGTGAGGAAATCGAGTTTTTCAAAGGTTTTGAAGCGGTCACCGGGCGGCAATTTCAGTAGCAAGACACAGCCGAGTGACAGCAGGGCCATGCCCAATTCGAACAGGTACAAACCGCGCCATTCGGCGATCTGCAACAGGTCTTCGGAAAACAGCCGCGCCAGCGGTAACGCCAATTGCGACGTGCCGAGGCCGAGCACCAGCGCTTTGAGCCGCCACTTCGCCGGGAACGCCTGGACCATGTAATACAGACCCAGCGAGCTCAGCGCCGCACCGACCATGCCGTGGGCAGCCCGCACCGCCACTGCCGAGTTCAGATCGTTGACGAACAAATGGCCGAAGGTCACTAGGGCATACAGCACCAGAAATACTTCGGTGAACGCGCGCAAGCCGAATTGCTGGCGAAACTTCACCAGCAGCAGGTTCATCGACACGTTGGTCATCACATACGCCGCCGGCAGCCAGGCCATCTCCGCCGTGGTCGCGCCGAGCGAGCCTTGCAGGTAAGGCAGGTTGGCAACCACCAGCGAGTTGCCCAACCCACCGGTCACCGCCACCAGCACGCCAACCGCCGCGTACGCCAGGCGCTTGGGCGTGGAGTGCAGCGGTGTCGACGGAGAACCGGGCAGGCTGGGCTTTTCGTGGGGTTGCCAGTTGCGCGGGGCGTATTTATCCATGAATCGGCCTGGTGCTGGGGGTGGAGGAAGTTTGCCGCAATTTGACGGGCAATACACGACTCGACAGACACCAAGGAACCCTGTGGGAGCGAGCCTGCTCGCTAAAGCGCTGTGTCAGTCGACAACTTCATTGATTGAAAGTCCGCATTCGCGTGCAGGCTCGCTCCCACATGGGTTCGGCGTCGAATGGGAGGTCATCGTATAACTTCCAGTTGACAATCCCCGAAAATCTGGGAAATATCCGCATCGATGTTGTACGACGACGTATGACAAATAATAAAAACAACAAACGATCCAGGGAGCGTCACAGTGAGCCCACTCGCCCGCAATTCCGTCCGCCCTTCACGTTTTGCCCATTTCAAACCGCGTTCGACCCTGAGCCTGATCGGTTGCAGCAGCCTCGCTCTGGCCTTGCCGATGAGCGCCGATGCCGAGGGCTTTCTCGACGACAGCAAAGCCACGCTGAACCTGCGCAACGCCTACTTCAACCGCAACTTCGTCAACCCGGCCTATCCGCAGGGCAAGGCCGAAGAGTGGACGCAGAGCTTCATTCTCGACGCCAAATCCGGCTTCACCCAAGGCACCGTCGGCTTCGGCCTCGATGTGCTCGGGCTGTATTCGCAAAAGCTCGATGGCGGCAAAGGCACTGGCGGTACGCAGTTGTTGCCGATTCATGATGACGGTCGCCCGGCCGACAATTTCGGTCGCCTCGGCGTGGCGCTGAAAGCCAAAGTCTCGAAGACCGAATTGAAGGTCGGCGAATGGATGCCGGTATTGCCGATCCTGCGCTCCGACGACGGCCGCTCCCTGCCGCAGACCTTTCGCGGCGGGCAGATCACGTCCACTGAAATCAACGGCCTGACCGTCTACGGCGGCCAGTTCCGTGGCAATAGCCCGCGCAACGACGCGAGCATGGAAGACATGTCGATGAACGGCCGCGGTGCATTCACCTCCGATCGTTTCAACTTCGGCGGCGGCGAATACAGCTTCAACGAAAAACGCACGATGGTCGGCGTGTGGTACGCCGAGCTCACCGACATCTACCAGCAGCAGTATTTCAACCTCAGCCACAGTCAGCCGATGGGCGACTGGACGCTGGGCGCCAACCTCGGTTTCTTCACCGGCAAGGAAGACGGCAGCGCTCAGGCCGGCGACCTCGACAACAAGACCGCGTTCGCCCTGCTCTCGGCCAAGTACGGTGGCAACACCTTCTACGTCGGCCTGCAGAAACTCACCGGCGACGATGCCTGGATGCGCGTCAACGGCACCAGCGGCGGCACCTTGGCCAACGACAGTTACAACGCCAGTTATGACAACGCCAAAGAGCGCTCCTGGCAGGTGCGTCACGACTACAACTTCGTTGCGCTGGGCGTGCCTGGCCTGACCCTGATGAACCGCTACATCAGCGGCGATAACGTGCACACCGCCACCACCAATGACGGCAAGGAATGGGGCCGCGAATCAGAGCTGGCCTACACCGTGCAGAGCGGCCCGCTGAAGAACCTCAACGTGAAATGGCGCAACGCGACCATTCGCCGGGACTTCAGCACCAACGAATTTGACGAGAACCGGATTTTTATCAGCTATCCGATTTCGTTGTTGTAACGGTTGGCGGTTTGCCCTGTGGGAGCGAGCCTGCTCGCGAAAGCGCCGGACCAGTCGATTTGTTCTGACTGGCACACCGCATTCGCGAGCAGGCTCGCTCCCACAAGGGGATTGCATTGCCAGGCAGGTATCGGGTCTTGAGAAAATGAATCGCCCCTTCCGTCATCTACACCAAAAGTCGCGTTGACAAGATCCGGAAACCCTACCGATACTTCAGCGCAGTCATACGACAACCTACAACAAACCTAATAACAATGTGTTCAGGGATTGCCATGACGTCTACCTCTACCCCCCGCGCTCCTTTCAACCGCCTGCTGCTGACCGGTGCCGCCGGCGGCCTGGGCAAAGTGCTGCGCGAACGCCTGCGCCCTTACGCCAATGTGCTGCGCCTGTCCGATATCGCCGCCCTCGCCCCGGCCGTCGATGACCACGAAGAAGTCGTGCTCTGCGACCTCGCCGACAAGCAAGCCGTGCATCAACTGGTCGAAGGGGTCGATGCGATCCTGCATTTCGGCGGCGTTTCGGTCGAGCGCCCGTTCGAAGAAATCCTCGGTGCCAACATCTGCGGCGTGTTCCACATTTACGAAGCGGCGCGCAAGCACGGTGTGAAGCGGGTGATCTTCGCCAGCTCCAACCACGTCATCGGTTTCTACAAACAGGACCAACAGCTCGACGCCACTTCAGCGCGTCGTCCCGATGGTTACTACGGCTTGTCCAAGTCCTACGGCGAAGACATGGCCAGTTTCTACTTCGATCGCTACGGCATCGAAACCGTCAGCATCCGCATCGGCTCCTCGTTCCCCGAACCGCAAAACCGCCGGATGATGCACACCTGGCTGAGCTTCGACGATCTCACGCAACTGCTCGAACGCTCGCTGTACACACCGAACGTCGGCCACACCGTGGTCTACGGCATGTCCGCCAACAAAGACGTCTGGTGGGACAACCGCTACGCCAGCCACCTCGGTTTCGAAGCCAAGGACACCTCGGAAGTGTTCCGCGACAAGGTCGAAGCGCAACCGATGCCGGCCGACGATGATCCGGCGCGGATCTATCAGGGCGGCGCCTTCGTCGCAGCAGGCCCGTTCGGCGACTGACCGTTCGACTTGATCCCCTTTAATAAAAACCATGGGAATGAGTATGCAAGCCGAATTGATCGTCGACGCCCGCAACGCGGTCGGTGAAAGCCCGGTCTGGGTGCCGCAGGAAAACGCTCTGTACTGGGTCGATATTCCCAACGGCGGGCTGCAACGCTGGAGCGCTGACAGCGGGCATGTTGCCTCGTGGAAGGCCCCGGAAATGCTCGCCTGCATCACCCGCCACCGCAGTGGCGGCTGGGTCGCTGGCATGGAAAGCGGATTCTTTCGCCTGCACCCGCACAGCGACGGCAGCCTCGACAGTGAGTTGCTCGCCACCGTCGAGCACAGCCGCGCCGACATGCGCCTCAACGACGGTCGCTGTGATCGCCAAGGGCGTTTCTGGACGGGCAGCATGGTGCTGAACATGGGCCTGAACGCGCCTGAAGGCCGGCTCTATCGCTACAGCGCCGGGCAGACGGGCGTGATCGAAGCGCAGCTGGATGGCTTCATCGTGCCCAATGGCCTCGCTTTCAGCCCTGACGGCAAAACCATGTACCTGTCGGATTCGCACCCCAACGTGCAACTGATCTGGGCCTTCGATTACGACACCGAGACCGGCACGCCATCGAATCGCCGAATCTTCGTCGACATGAATCATTTCCCCGGCCGCCCCGATGGCGCTGCCGTGGATGCCGAAGGCTGCTACTGGATCTGCGCCAACGACGCCGGCCTGATCCACCGCTTTGCCCCGGATGGCCGACTGGATTTCTCGCTGGAAGTACCGGTGAAGAAACCGACCATGTGCGCCTTCGGCGGCAGCAACCTGGACACCTTGTTTGTCGCCTCGATTCGCCCCGGCGATGACCACGACCCGCAATCCCTGGCCGGCGGCGTGTTCGCCCTGAAGCCAGGCGTCAAAGGCCTCGCCGAACCGCAATTCAACGATTTGCTTTAGACCCTCTGCTGCACCGCTGCGCCTTGAACACAAAAATAACAAGACTGGAGACTCACCCCCATGAATTTCAAACGCACCTTGCTCGCCGCTGCACTCCCGCTGATGTTCACCTTTGCCGGTGCCGCTCAGGCGGAAATGAAACTCAAATTTGCCGACATTCACCCCGCCGGTTATCCAACCGTGGTGGCTGAAGAACACATGGGCAAGGCCCTGACCAAGGAAACCAACGGCGAACTGACTTTCCAGTATTTCCCGGGCGGTGTGCTGGGATCGGAAAAGGAAGTCATCGAGCAGATGCAGGTCGGCGCAGTGCAGTTGTCCCGCGTCAGCCTGGGGATCGTCGGCCCCGTGGTGCCGGATGTGAACGTGTTCAACATGCCGTTCATCTTCCGCGATCAGCAACACATGCGTAACGTCATCGACGGACCGGTGGGCGACGAGATCCTCGGCAAAATCACCAACTCTGAATTCGGCCTGGTGGCCCTGGCTTGGATGGACGGCGGCACGCGCAACATCTACACCAAGAAACCGGTGCGCAAGCTCGAAGACCTCAAGGGCATGAAGATCCGCGTACAAGGCAACCCGATGTTCATCGACATGATGAACGCCATGGGCGGTAACGGCATCGCCATGGATACCGGCGAAATCTTCAGTGCCCTGCAGACCGGCGTGATCGACGGTGCGGAGAACAACCCGCCGACCCTGCTCGAACACAACCACTTCCAGAACGCCAAGTTCTACAGCCTGACCGGTCACCTAATCCTGCCAGAGCCAATCGTGATGTCGAAAATCACCTGGGAAAAACTCACCCCGGATCAGCAGGAAATGGTCAAGAAAGCCGCCAAGGCTGCCCAGGCTGAAGAGCGCGTGCTGTGGGACAAGAAGTCCGCTGCCAGTGAAGAAAAACTCAAGGCCGCTGGCGTCGAGTTCATCGAAGTCGACAAAAAACCCTTCTACGACGCCACCGCACCGGTACGGGAAAAGTACGGCGCGAAGTACGCCGACCTGATCGAAAAGATCGAAGCCGTTCAGTAACGCCTCCCGCTCCGTACTCATGAAAAAGGCCCGGCGCGCCAGCGGTTCAGGCGCGCCCGGTTACGGTGGAACCCGATGAAGAATCTGCTGCTGCGTATCAACGACAAGATCTACATGACGTGCATCTGGGTCGCCGGCCTTTCCGTCCTGGCGATTTCCCTGATGATTCCCTGGGGCGTCTTCGCCCGCTACGTGCTCGGCACCGGTTCGAGCTGGCCGGAGCCGACGGCGATCCTGCTGATGATGGTGTTCACCTTCATCGGCGCCGCCGCCAGTTACCGCGCCGGTGCGCACATGGCCGTGGCCATGCTCACCGACCGCATGCCGGCGCAAATGAAAGCCGCAGCGGCGATTTTTTCGCAACTGCTGATGGCGGCCATCTGCATCTTCATGACCATCTGGGGCACCAAGCTGTGCATGTCCACCTGGAACCAATTCATGGCCGCCCTGCCCGATCTGCGCGTTGGTGTGACCTATCTGCCGATTCCCGTGGGCGGTTTGCTGACGCTGATTTTTGTCGTGGAAAAACTCTTGCTCGGTGACCAGAGCAAACGTCGGGTCGTGCAGTTCGACCTGGTTGAAGAAAGTGAAGGTGCCGTTTAATGGACGCTCTGATCCTGCTGGGCAGTTTTATCGTATTGATCCTGATCGGCATGCCGGTCGCTTACGCGTTGGGCGCCGCTGCGCTGATCGGCGCTTGGTGGATCGACATTCCCTTCCAGGCGGTGATGATCCAGGTCGCCTCGGGGGTGAACAAATTCTCGCTGCTGGCCATTCCGTTCTTCGTCCTCGCCGGCGCGATCATGGCCGAGGGCGGCATGTCCCGGCGGTTGGTGGCGTGTGCCGGCGTGCTGGTAGGTTTCGTCCGTGGTGGTCTGTCGCTGGTCAACATTGTTGCCTCGACTTTCTTCGGCGCGATCTCCGGTTCTTCGGTGGCCGACACTGCGTCTGTGGGTTCGGTGCTGATTCCGGAGATGGAGCGCAAGGGTTATCCACGGGACTTCTCCACCGCCGTGACCGTCAGCGGTTCAGTGCAAGCCCTGCTGACTCCGCCAAGCCACAACTCGGTGCTCTACTCGCTGGCCGCTGGCGGTACGGTGTCGATCGCTTCGCTGTTCATGGCCGGCATCGTCCCGGGCCTGCTGATGAGCGCCTGCCTGATGGTGCTGTGCCTGATCTTCGCGAAAAAGCGCAACTACCCCAAGGGCGAAGTGATTCCGATGCGCCAGGCGCTGAAGATCGTCGGCGAAGCCCTGTGGGGCATGATGGCGATGGTGATCATCCTCGGCGGCATCCTCTCGGGTATTTTCACCGCCACTGAATCGGCGGCCATCGCGGTGCTGTGGTCATTCTTCGTGACCATGTTCATTTATCGCGATTACAAATGGCGCGAGCTGCCCAAGCTGATGCACCGCACGGTGCGCACCATCTCCATCGTGATGATCCTGATCGGTTTCGCCGCCAGCTTCGGCTACATCATGACGCTGATGCAGATCCCGGCAAAAATCACCACACTGTTCCTGACCCTGTCGGACAACCGCTACGTGATCCTGATGTGCATCAACGTCATGCTGCTGTTGCTTGGCACGGTGATGGACATGGCGCCGCTGATCCTGATCCTCACGCCGATCCTGATGCCAGTGATCATGGGCATCGGTGTCGATCCGGTGCAGTTCGGCATGATCATGCTGGTCAACCTGGGGATCGGATTGATAACACCGCCCGTGGGGGCCGTGCTCTTCGTCGGCTCGGCGGTGGGCAAGGTCAGTATCGAAAGCACGGTGAAAGCGCTGCTGCCGTTCTATGGCGTGCTGTTCCTGGTGCTGCTGCTGGTGACCTACGTTCCGGCGATTTCGCTGTGGCTGCCGCACCTGGTGTTGTAACCCGCTGAGAAGATCGCAGCTTCGTGCAAGGAGGCTGCGATCTGTTGATCTTCACGCCCGCACCAGCATGTACCCCGCCACCACCAGACAGACACTGGCAAACCCCACCTGCAACGCCCGCGCCGGCACCTGCGCGCACAGCCTGCGACCGATGAGCATGCCAACGATGCTGGCGACAATGAACGCCGCACCCTGACTGTCAATGCGCACACCCGCATGAAACGCGCCGATCACCCCGATCGCGGAAATCAGACTGATCACCATCAACGACGTCGCAACGATGCCGCGCATCTGCACATCGGTCAGTTGCTTGAACGCCGGCACGATCAGAAAGCCGCCGCCGACGCCAAGTAAACCCGAAACCACGCCAGTAACCGCTCCCAGTGCAGCCAGGGTGGCGGTGCATTTGGCGGTCCAGTCGAAGCGCCCGGTCTGCTCGTTGAGCATGCAGTTTTTCTGCCCCCAACTGGCGTGGCCGTGATCGCTCGGCCCCGCTTGCTGACGGTCCTTTCTGAACATTCGCCAAGCGACCAGAACCATCAGCAGGCTGAACAGGATCATCAGAATCTTTTCCGGCAGTTGATGCGCGAAGTAGATCCCCAGCGGCGAAAACACCGCGCCCAGTGCCGCGATCAACAGCGCCGCGCGGTAACGCACCAGGCCATGGCGCAAACCATCGATCGCCCCGACCGCCGCCGCGCTGCCGACCGCAAACAAGGCCACCGGCGCCGCTTGCGTCATCGTCCAGCCGAGCCCGAGCACCAGCGCCGGCACCGCGAGAATCCCGCCGCCTGCGCCGGTCAGGCCGAGGACCAACCCCATCACCACGCCAAACAGACTTGCCAGCAACATAGGGGTTTTCTCAGTCGACCCTGGATAGACGCGTCAGCCACTCGCGGCCCTTGAGCATGCCGTGCCAGTAGAACCACGGCAGCAGCGTCGCCTTCAGCCACCACGCCGAACGGCGGGCCACGGTCGGGTCCAGCGGGAAAGTCGGCAGCAGTTTGCCGCCATAGCCGAACTCGGCGAGGATCACCTTGCCCTTCTCCACCGTCAGCGGGCACGAGCCGTAGCCGTCGTACTTGAGCGGCAGCGGCTGTTGTTTGCGCGCGGCCAGCAGGTTCTGCGCAACGACGACAACCTGCTTGCGCACCGCTGCGGCGGTTTTCGCGTTGCTGGTGCCGCAGATATCGCCCAATGCAAACACGTCTGGATAGCGCGGATGCTGCAGGCTGTGCGGATCGACCTCGCACCAACCGCCGGCATCGGCCAGCGGACTCTGTGCGATGAAATCCGGCGCGACTTGTGGCGGCACGACGTGCAGCAGATCGAAGGTTTTCGCGACCCGGCTGACATTGCCGTCGGCGTCCTTGACGTCAAACCACGCGGTTTTTGCCGGGCCGTCGACCTTGACCAGATTCGAGTTGAACGCCAGTTGCGCGTCGTACTGTTCGATGTACTTCATCAACGGCGGCACAAAGGTCGGCACGCCAAACAGCGCAGCGCCAGCGAGGTTGAATTCGACATTGATGTCTTTCAGCACGGCGGATTTGCGCCAGTAATCGCAAGACAGATACAAGGCCTTCTGCGGCGCGCCGGCACATTTGATCGGCATCGCTGGTTGGGTGAACAGCGCCCGGCCGTCGCGCAGTTTCTGCACTTGATCCCAGGTGTACTGGGCGTGCTGATAGCTGTAGTTGGAGGTGACGCCGTGCTGGCCGAGGCTTTCCTGCAAGCCTTCGATTTTCTCCCAGGCCAGGCGCAGGCCGGGGCAGACGATCAGGTTCTGATAGCTGACGGTGCGCTGGTCGTCGAGGGTGAGTTGGCGGCTTTGCGGGTCGATGGCGCTGACACTGGCCTGAATCCACGTCGCCTGCCGCGGCATGACTTTGCTCATCGGCCTGACGGTGTCTTTCACATCGAACGCACCACCGCCGACCAGCGTCCACGCCGGTTGATAGTAGTGCTGTGAACTCGGTTCGATCACGGTGACTTGAAGGTGCGGGTCACGCTTGAGCAGGCTGGCGACAAAACCGATGCCGGCCGTGCCGCCGCCGATGACCACGATGTCCGCACTGATGGATGGGCCCCAGTGTTGATCGTTCATTGCTTGTTCCTTTTGCTGCACGCAAGGATTTGTTCGGGTCAAACCAAAGAACCTGTGGGAGCTGGCTTGCCAGCGATAGCGGTGTGTCAGTCACATAAATGTTGGCTGATAAGTCCTCATTGCTGGCAAGCCAGCTCCCACAGGGTAAGTAAGTGTTAGGGCTGGCATTTATGGCTGTTCCCAGCTCTTGAGTACCGCTCCGCAATAGAGCCCCGAGAGGGTTTTCATCACCTGGATCACTTCGTGACTGGCCAGGCCGTAGAAAATATATTTGCCTTCACGGCGAGTCGCGACCAGCCCTTCATCGCGCAAGATGCCCAGTTGCTGGGACAGCGTCGGCTGGCGTACGCCGGTCATTTTTTCCAGCTCGCCGACGTTGCGTTCGCCCTGGGTCAGTTGACAGAGGATCAACAGACGGTCCTCATTGGCCAGGGCTTTGAGCAAGGCGCAGGCTTTGGACGCCGAGGCGCGCAGTTGGGCGACTTCACATTCGGTCAGACTGGATTGCATTTGCACGAGGCCTTGAAGGTCACTTAAGCTGCGAACATTATGTTTTTACATAAACTGTTGCAACTCGAAATTCCTCAGCACAGGTTTCTGCCATGTCCGCCCAGATTGAAGCGTTCCTCGACCCCGCCTCCTCGACCTACAGCTACGTGGTCTATGAAGCCGACGGCGGCCAGTGCGCGATCGTCGACCCGGTGCTTGACTACGATGGCGCCGCCGGGCGCACCGGCACGGCGCAGGCGGACAAGATCATCGCTTTCGTGCGTGCGCACCGGCTGCAAGTGCAATGGCTGCTGGAAACCCACGCCCACGCCGATCACCTCTCCGCCGCGCCGTACCTGCGTCGGGAACTGGGCGGTAAGATCGCCATCGGTGAATCGATCAGCAAAGTGCAGAATGTGTTCAAGGCGCTGTTCAATCTGGAGCCGGAATTTTGCGTCGATGGCTCGCAGTTCGATCATCTGTTCGCGCCGAACGAGTCGTTCATGATCGGCAACCTCAAGGCTACCGCGCTGCACGTCCCCGGCCATACGCCAGCGGACATGGCGTACCTGATCGACGGCGAGCAGATCCTGGTGGGTGACACGCTGTTCATGCCCGATGTCGGCACCGCGCGCTGTGATTTCCCTGGCGGCAATGCGCAGCAATTGTTCAAGTCGATCCAGAAGCTGCTGGCGTTTCCAGCCAGCGTGAAGCTTTACGTCTGCCACGATTACCCGCCCGAAGGCCGCGCCCCACAGTGTCAGACCACTGTCGGCGAACAGCGCAAAAGCAATATTCATGTGCATGACGGGATCGATGAAGCGGCGTTCGTCGAGATGCGCACGACACGTGACGCTGGGTTAGGCATGCCGACGTTGCTGCTGCCGGCGATTCAGGTGAACGTGCGGGCGGGGAATCTGCCGGCACCTGAGGACAATGGCGTGGTTTACCTGAAGATCCCGCTCAACAAACTCTGACGGTTCGGCAACGCGGCCTCCAGCAGCGCCAACTGATCGTTCCCACGCTCCGCGTGGGAACGATCGGCGTCTGCAGGTCAGTCGTATCAATTGCCCAACGTCAACCCATTGGCCGGCAACGGCAACGCGGTCTTATAACGCACCTGCTTCAGCGCAAAGCTCGAACGAATATTCGCCACCCCCGGCACCTTGGTCAGAAAATCCATCATGAAGCGTTCCAGCGACTGAATGCTCGGCACCAGCACGCGAATCAGATAATCCGGATCACCCGCCATCAGATAGCACTCCATCACCTCAGGCCGATCAGAAATCGCTTCCTCGAAATGCTGCAACGCCTCCTCTACCTGTTTTTCCAGGCTGACGTGAATGAACACGTTCACGTGCAGCCCCAGCAGATCGGCATCCAGCAGCGTGACCTGCTCGCGAATCAAGCCCAATTCTTCCATGGCCTTGACCCGGTTGAAGCACGGCGTCGGCGACAGGTTCACCGAGCGAGCGAGGTCGGCGTTGGTGATGCGCGCGTTCTCCTGAAGGCTGTTGAGAATGCCGATGTCGGTACGGTCCAGTTTGCGCATGAGACAAAACCACCTGTTTTTTATGTTTATGCAGAATTTCTATCTGCAAATGGTCACCAGCGCAACGAAACACAGAGAAATATTCTTCTTGGCCACGCCTATGATTGTTGTAGGACAAGATTTCCTCATCCCGGAATGACTGCCAGCTCACTACAAGAAATTCACAAGATCGAGCGTAGAAGCCATGACCCAAGCGTATGAACCGCTGCGCCTGCACGTCCCTGAACCCTCGGGCCGTCCCGGCTGCAAAACCGATTTTTCCTACCTGCATCTGACCGATGCCGGTACGGTGCGCAAACCTCCCATCGATGTAGAACCTGCCGACACCGCCGACCTCGCCCGTGGCCTTATTCGCGTGCTCGACGATCAGGGCAACGCCCTCGGCCCGTGGGCCGAAAACGTGCCGGTCGAAATCCTGCGCAAAGGCATGCGCGCGATGCTCAAGACGCGCATCTACGACAACCGCATGGTCGTCGCCCAGCGGCAGAAAAAGATGTCGTTCTACATGCAGAGCCTCGGCGAAGAAGCCATCGGCAGCGCCCAGGCGTTGGCGCTGAACATCGACGACATGTGCTTCCCGACCTACCGCCAGCAAAGCATCCTGATGGCCCGCGATGTGCCGCTGGTCGACCTGATCTGCCAACTGCTGTCCAACGAGCGCGATCCGCTCAAGGGCCGCCAGTTGCCGATCATGTACTCGGTCAAGGACGCCGGTTTCTTCACCATATCCGGCAACCTCGCCACCCAATTCATTCAGGGCGTCGGCTGGGGCATGGCCTCGGCGATCAAGGGCGATACGAAAATCGCCTCGGCGTGGATCGGTGACGGCGCTACCGCCGAATCGGACTTCCACACCGCCCTCACCTTCGCCCACGTTTATCGCGCGCCGGTGATCCTCAACGTGGTCAACAACCAGTGGGCGATTTCCACGTTCCAGGCCATCGCCGGCGGTGAAGCCACGACTTTCGCCGGACGCGGCGTCGGTTGCGGCATCGCCTCGCTGCGTGTCGATGGCAACGACTTCTACGCGGTCTACGCCGCTTCCGCTTGGGCTGCCGAACGCGCCCGGCGCAACCTCGGCCCGACCATGATCGAATGGGTCACCTACCGCGCCGGCCCGCACTCGACCTCCGACGACCCATCAAAATACCGCCCTGCCGATGACTGGAGCCACTTCCCGCTCGGCGATCCGATCGCGCGTCTGAAACAGCATCTGATCAAGGTCGGCCACTGGTCGGAGGAAGAGCACAGCGCCGTCAGCGCTGAACTTGAAGCCGAAGTGATTGCCGCGCAGAAACAGGCCGAACAGTACGGCACCCTCGCCGGTGGCCAGATTCCAAGCGCCGCGACCATGTTCGAAGACGTCTACAAAGAGATGCCGGAGCACTTGAAGCGCCAGCGTCAGCAGTTGGGGATCTGACATGAACGATCACAACAACAATATTCAGTTGGAAACCGCCATGACCACGACCACCATGACCATGATCCAGGCCCTGCGCTCGGCCATGGATGTGATGCTTGAGCGTGATGACAACGTCGTCGTGTTCGGTCAGGACGTCGGCTACTTCGGCGGCGTGTTCCGCTGCACCGAAGGCCTGCAGACCAAGTACGGCACCTCGCGGGTGTTCGACGCGCCGATCTCGGAAAGCGGCATCGTCGGCGTGGCCGTGGGCATGGGCGCTTACGGACTGCGGCCGGTCGCCGAAATCCAGTTCGCCGACTACGTCTACCCCGCCTCCGACCAGATCATCTCCGAAGCGGCGCGCCTGCGTTATCGCTCGGCTGGCGAATTCACCGCACCGATGACCCTGCGCATGCCTTGCGGCGGCGGCATCTACGGCGGCCAGACCCACAGCCAGAGCATCGAGGCGATGTTCACTCAGGTCTGCGGTCTGCGCACGGTGATGCCGTCCAACCCGTACGACGCCAAAGGCCTGCTGATCGCCTCCATCGAAAACGATGACCCGGTGATCTTCCTTGAGCCGAAACGCCTGTACAACGGCCCGTTCGATGGCCATCACGACCGCCCGGTGACGCCGTGGTCGAAACACCCGCAAGCCCAGGTGCCGGACGGTTACTACACCGTGCCGCTGGACGTCGCTGCGATCACTCGCCCGGGCAAGGACGTGACCGTGCTGACCTACGGCACCACCGTATACGTCTCGCAAGTCGCTGCCGAAGAATCCGGCGTCGATGCCGAAGTCATCGACCTGCGCAGCCTGTGGCCCCTGGACCTGGAAACCATCGTCAAGTCGGTGAAGAAAACCGGCCGCTGCGTGGTGGTTCACGAAGCCACCCGCACCTGCGGTTTCGGCGCCGAGCTGGTATCGCTGGTGCAGGAGCATTGCTTCCATCACCTGGAAGCGCCGATCGAGCGCGTCACCGGTTGGGACACTCCCTACCCGCACGCGCAGGAGTGGGCGTATTTCCCAGGGCCGTCCCGCGTGGGCGCGGCGTTGAAACGGGTCATGGAGGTCTGAATGGGCACGCACGTTATCAAGATGCCGGACATCGGCGAAGGCATCGCAGAAGTAGAACTGTCGCAGTGGCACGTCAAGGTTGGCGATCTGGTGGTTGAAGATCAGGTGCTGGCGGATGTAATGACCGACAAGGCAATGGTCGATATTCCATCGCCGGTGCACGGGAAAGTGATTGCCCTCGGTGGTCAGCCGGGTGAAGTGATGGCGGTTGGCAGTGTGCTGATCAGCATCGAAGTCGAAGGGGCTGGCAACCTTAAAGAGTCGGCCGCACCCGCGCCCGTCAAAGAAGCACCGGTTGCGCCGAAAGTTGAAGCCGCTGTCGAGAGCAAATCCGCCGCAGCCGCCGCACCACGTCCGGCTGCCGTTTGCCAAGGCCCGATGGTTGCTCGCGAAGCGGATGAACGCCCGCTCGCATCGCCGGCCGTGCGCAAACATGCGCTGGACCTGGGTATTCAATTGCGTCTGGTGCGCGGCAGCGGCCCGGCCGGTCGCGTGTTGCATGAGGATCTTGAGGCCTATCTGGCGCAAGGTCGGTCGAACGCTTCGGCGCCGGCCGCTGCCGCTTATGCCCAGCGCCACGACGAAGAACAGATTCAAGTGATCGGCATGCGCCGCAAGATCGCCCAGCGCATGCAGGACGCCACGCAGCGCGCAGCGCATTTCAGCTATGTCGAAGAAATCGACGTCACCGCGATCGAAGAACTGCGCGCGCACCTGAATGAAAAGCACGGCGCCAGCCGAGGCAAGTTGACCTTGTTGCCGTTCCTCGTTCGCGCGCTGGTGGTGGCCCTGCGCGACTTCCCGCAGATGAACGCCCGTTACGACGACGAAGCGCAAGTCATCACCCGCCTCGGCGCGGTGCATGTCGGCGTCGCCACGCAAAGCGATGTCGGCCTGATGGTGCCCGTCGTGCGTCACGCCGAAGCGCGCAGCCTGTGGGACAGCGCCGCGGAAATTTCGCGTTTGGCCAACGCCGCGCGCAATGGCAAGGCCAGCCGCGATGAGCTGTCCGGTTCGACCATTACGCTCACCAGCCTCGGTGCGCTGGGCGGCATTGTCAGCACGCCGGTGCTGAACCTGCCGGAAGTGGCCATTATCGGCGTGAACAAAATCGTCGAACGGCCAATGGTGGTCAAAGGCCAAGTGGTGATCCGCAAGATGATGAACCTCTCCAGCTCCTTCGATCATCGCGTGGTCGACGGCATGGACGCGGCGCTCTTCATTCAGGCCATTCGTGGCTTGCTCGAACAACCCGCCACCTTGTTTGTGGAGTAAGCCCGAATGCAATCTCTGAACACTACGCTGCTGATCATCGGCGGCGGCCCCGGCGGTTACGTTACCGCGATCCGCGCCGGGCAACTGGGCATCCCGACCATCCTGGTCGAAGGCCAATCGTTGGGCGGCACCTGCCTTAATATCGGCTGCATTCCGTCGAAAGCGCTGATTCATGTGGCTGAGCAGTTTCATCAGACGCAGCATCACAGCCAGCATTCGGCGCTCGGCATCAGCGTTGCCGCGCCGACCCTGGATATCAGCAAAAGTGTGGAGTGGAAGGACGGCATCGTTGATCGCCTGACCACTGGCGTCGCCGCGCTGCTGAAGAAAAACAAGGTTCAGGTCATCAACGGCTGGGCGAAAATCATCGACGGCAAAACCGTGGAAGTCGGCGATACGCGCATCCAGTGCGAACATCTGGTGCTGGCCACCGGCTCGACCAGCGTCAACCTGCCGATCCTGCCGATTGGCGGGCCAATCATCTCCTCCACCGAAGCGCTGGCGCCGACGTCTGTGCCGAAACGCCTGGTCGTGGTCGGCGGTGGTTACATCGGCCTGGAGCTGGGCATCGCCTATCGCAAGCTCGGCGCCGAAGTCAGCGTGGTCGAGGCGCAGGATCGAATTCTTCCGGCTTACGACGCGGAGCTGACACAACCGGTACATGAAGCGCTGAAGCAGCTGGGCGTGAAACTGTACCTCAAGCACAGCGTGCTGGGTTTCGACGGCACGTTGCAGGTGCGCGATCCCGAAGGCGAAACCCTCAATCTGGAAACCGATCAGGTACTGGTCGCGGTCGGACGCAAACCCAATACGCAGGGCTTCAATCTCGAAGCGTTGAATCTGGACATGAACGGTTCGGCTATCAGGATCGACAGCGGTTGCCAGACCAGCATGCGCAACGTCTACGCCATTGGCGACGTGAGCGGCGAACCGATGCTGGCCCACCGCGCCATGGCTCAGGGCGAAATGGTTGCCGAGCTGATCAGTGGCAAGCGCCGCGAATTCAACCCGACCGCCATCGCCGCCGTGTGCTTTACCGACCCGGAACTGGTGGTGGTCGGCAAAACTCCGGACGAGGCCAAGGCTGCGGGGCTGGACTGCATCGTTGCAAGCTTCCCGTTCGCCGCCAACGGCCGCGCAATGACCCTGGAATCGAAAAGCGGCTTCGTCCGCGTGGTCGCACGTCGCGACAATCATTTGATTATCGGCTGGCAAGCGGTGGGAGTCGGTGTTTCCGAATTGTCGACGGCATTCGCGCAGAGCCTGGAAATGGGCGCGCGCCTGGAAGACATCGGCGGCACCATCCATGCGCACCCAACCTTGGGCGAAGCGGTGCAGGAAGCGGCGTTGCGGGCGCTGGGGCATGCGCTGCATCTGTAAATCCGTCAAATTGATCGTTCCCACGCTCCGCGTGGGAATGCAGCCCGGGACGCTCTGCGTCCCAACAGCCGAACGCGGAGCGTCCGATGAGGCATTCCCACGCAGAGCGTGGGAACGATCAGTCGAGGGAAGGATCAGCGGAGCGAATTCCGGCTGCGAAACCGCTCAAGAATGAAGTATTGTTGTGCCCATCCAAAAAAACGTCAGAAGCCTTGAACCGTTTCGGCGGTTGTTCAGTGATAGAGGGTGTCATGGGTAACGAAAGCATCAATTGGGACAAGCTGGGTTTTGACTACATCAAGACCGACAAGCGCTATCTGTCGTACTTTCGCGATGGCGAGTGGGACAAAGGCACCCTGACCGAAGATAACGTCCTGCACATCAGCGAAGGCTCCACTGCCCTTCACTACGGTCAGCAGTGCTTCGAAGGCATGAAGGCCTATCGCTGCAAGGACGGCTCGATCAACCTGTTCCGCCCGGACCAGAACGCCCTGCGCATGCAGCGCAGCTGCGCGCGTCTGCTGATGCCGACGGTCGACACCGAGCAGTTCATCGAAGCCTGCAAAGCCGTGGTTCGCGCCAACGAGCGTTTCATCCCGCCGTACGGCACCGGCGGCGCGCTGTACCTGCGCCCGTTCGTGATCGGCGTCGGTGACAACATCGGCGTGCGCACCGCGCCCGAGTTCATCTTTTCGATCTTCTGCATCCCGGTCGGCGCCTACTTCAAGGGCGGCCTGACCCCGCACAACTTCCAGATCTCCAGCTACGACCGCGCGGCCCCGCAAGGCACCGGTGCGGCCAAGGTCGGTGGCAACTACGCCGCCAGCCTGATGCCGGGCTCGAAAGCCAAGAAAGCCAACTTCGCCGACGCGATCTACCTCGATCCGATGACCCACACCAAGATCGAGGAAGTCGGTTCGGCCAACTTCTTCGGGATCACCCACGACAACAAGTTCGTCACCCCGAACTCGCCATCGGTCCTGCCAGGCATCACCCGCCTGTCGCTGATCGAACTGGCGAAATCGCGTCTGGGCCTGGACGTGGTTGAAGGCGACGTGCTGATCGACAAGCTGTCGGACTTCAAGGAAGCCGGTGCCTGCGGTACCGCTGCGGTGATCACGCCGATTGGTGGCATCAGCTACAACGATCACCTGCATGTGTTCCACAGCGAAACCGAGGTAGGCCCGGTAACCCAGCAGCTCTACAAAGAGCTGACTGGCGTGCAGACCGGCGACATCGAAGCGCCAGCGGGCTGGATCGTCAAGGTTTGATCTGACGACTGCTGATGCTCAAAAGCCCTCCACCGAGTGATTGGTGGGGGGCTTTTTTGTAGGGCTGGGCTCTGGTGTCGTATTGAAGAACGTCACCCCCTCACCCCAGCCCTCCCGAAACGTCGGACCGCCCCCAAGGGGGCGAGGGGGAAAGGGAGCCGACTTGTGCGCTTTTCAAAAATCGCGTTCGCCTCGGCCATTCAGGTCGATGGAGTTCGCAAGAACACCTCGGTCGGCTCCCTCTCCCTCCGGGAGAGGGCTGGGGTGAGGGTAGGCTTTTCGCTCTTCAAGGCAATCCGTTTACCAAGTCGATCAGCAATCCCACTCGCCTGCCCATTCTGCTGCTTGCCCATCCGCGCCTGGGTGATCAATCCCGGTATCAACTCGCCCTCCGGCAGATTCTTCCAGAACCGCACCGGCAGATGCCCTTGCATGACCTTCGGGTTCAACCGTGCCGGGTTGAAGATGTGGCTGTAGTAGGTCAACCACAAATCGCCGTGGGGGTCATCGACGTTCTGTGCCAGTTGCTGCCATTCAATCGGGCATTGCCGCTCGTGAATCAACTGCTCACCGTCGTAGTACACACCATCGCGCGGTGTGGCGATCAACCAGCGATGCTGGCCCATGCGACCGATAAAGTGCTCGCTGGCGCTGTGCAGGATGTCATGCGCCGGTTCGTGCCACGCCACGTATTGTGGACCAGGCAGATCCTTGGGCCGCTCGATGAAACGCACAAACGCATGCAGATGATGGGCCTCGCGGCTGACCTGCTTGATACGGCGCTGCAATTCGCTGCCGAGCTTGTCGCCGGCCATCATCGCCGTGCGGTCGCCGTGACTGACGCGCCAGAGCACTTCATACAACAGGCTCCAGCGCTGTTCGCCGCGATAGCGCGCCGCTTGTTCGAGGGTGGCGAGCAGCGCACGGGGAATACGCGCCTGAAACGGCCCCTGCCCTTCGGGCATGTGATCATCGCTGGCAAACAGATCGCCAACGCCTTCCGCCGCCCAGCTCACCAGACTCGGATCGATCTCATGGCTGAGCAACCAGCGCGCCTGCTGGCGCCAGGTGTCGAACAGATCGTCACAATCGAGACTGATCATCCCCACAACCCCATCTGCTGCGGCATCGGCCGGTCGCGCAATTGCTGGTAGAGCATGTGGCTGGTGACTTCCGCCTGTTGCGGGTGGTAATCGCTGGTGATGATGAACGGCTTGGCCTTGGCCAGCACACAGCGCATCCGTGCCACGTCTTCGTAACGGATGCGGCGCTGACGGCGCAACTCGACCAGGCGCTCGGTGGTGCGCAAGCCGATGCCCGGGATGCGTGCGATCAACGTTGCGTCGGCACGGTTGAGGTCGAGCGGGAACACTTCGCGATTTTCCAGCGCCCAGGCTAGCTTCGGGTCGATATCGAGCGCCAGATTGCCCGGGCCTTTGAGCAATTCGTCAGCGCTGTAGCCGTAGCTGCGCAGGAGGAAATCAGCCTGATACAAACGGTGCTCGCGCATCAGCGGTGGCGCGGCGAGCGGTACGCTTTTCGGGCTGTCGGGGATCGGGCTGAATGCCGAGTAATAGACCCGGCGCAAACGGAAGTTGCCATACAGGGATTGAGCGCTGTGGAGGATGGTGCTGTCGTCGGTGTCATCGGCACCGACGATCAGTTGCGTGCTCTGCCCGGCCGGGGCGAATTTTGCCGAGCGCGGCTCGTTCAACACTGTTTGCACGCCGGTGTAGATGGTGTTCATCGCTTGCTTGATCGAGGTGATGTCCTTCTCCGGCGCCAGTGTCTGCAGGCTGGCGTCGGTGGGCAGTTCGATGTTGACGCTGAGGCGGTCGGCGTAACGCCCTGCCTCCTCGATCAAGGCCGGATCGGCTTCCGGAATGGTCTTCAAATGGATGTAGCCGCGAAATTCGTGCTCTTCACGGAGCAACTTCGCCACGCGCACCAGTTGCTCCATGGTGTAGTCCGCCGAGCGAATGATCCCGGAGCTGAGAAACAGCCCGCTGACACAGTTGCGGCGGTAGAAATCCATGGTCAGCGTCACGACTTCTTCCGGGGTGAAGCGCGCACGCGGCACATCACTGGAACGGCGGTTGACGCAGTACTGGCAATCGTAAAGACAGAAGTTGGTCAGCAGGATTTTCAGCAACGACACACAGCGCCCGTCCGGCGTGTAGCTGTGGCAAATGCCCATGCCGTCCGTCGAACCGAGCCCGCTCTTGCCCTCGGAGCTGCGCTTGGGCGCACCGCTGCTGGCGCAGGAGGCGTCGTACTTGGCGGCGTCGGCGAGGATGCTCAGCTTGTCGATGATTTGCATGGCGCGGGCTCTTTACTGTGTGCATATACAGTATAGGCTCGCCCGCCGCGAAACAAGTTGATGGATGACCCCTCGTCGGCTGGCCATCTGAATTGCGGCCAACCGCGCAACCAGTGGGAGCGAGCCTGCTCGCGAATAGGCCCTGCCAGTCACCGCAACACAGTGATCAAACAGCCCACTGCAATATCAACCAACTGTTCGCCCCGCTGATCAACACAAACAGCCCCCAGGCCAGCACCCGCGTGGGCCAGCGATTGACGAACGGCCCCATCAATTGCCGATCGTTGGTCATGCGGATCAGCGGGTACAAGGCGAACGGCAGTTGCAGGCTGAGCACCACCTGGCTCAACACCAGCAGCTTGCCGATTGCGCCGTCACCGAGCAGCCATACGCCGATGAACGCCGGAATCAGCGCCAGCCCGCGGGTGATCAAACGCCGCTGCCAGCACGGGATGCGCAGGTTCAGATAGCCTTCCATGATGACCTGCCCGGCGATGGTCCCGGTGAAGGTCGAACTTTGCCCCGACGCGAGCAGTGCCACGCCGAACAGCACACTGGCCAGCGCACCGCCCACCAGTGGGTCGAGCAGGTGATAGGCGTCCTGAATGTCGACCACATCGGTGTGCCCGGACTGGTGAAACGCCGCCGCTGCGAGAATCAGGATCGCCGCGTTGACCAGCAGCGCCAGGGCCAGGGAACCGATGGTGTCGATGCGCGCCAGTTTCACCGCGTCCCGCTTGCTCGCCAGGTCCTTGCCGATCATCCGCGTTTGCACGATCGAGGTGTGCAGATACAGGTTATGCGGCATCACTGTGGCGCCGAGGATGCCGATGGCCAGATACAGCGGCGCCGCATCGCCGATGGCCGCCAGCGAAGGTTTGAAGCCCAGTGCGACGTCTGGCCAGTACGGTTTGATCAACAACAATTCGACGAAGAAACACACACCGATGGTCGCGACCAGCACCAGCATGATCGCTTCGAGACGGCGGAAGCCCCGGTTCTGCAGGGCCAGCACCAGCAGCGTGTCGAACGCCGTCAGAGCGATACCGAAGGTCAGCGAGCAACCGAGCAGCAAGTGAAACGCGAGAGCGCAGCCAAGCACTTCGGCGAGGTCGGTGGCGATGATCGAGATTTCCGCCAGCAGCCATTGCAGGCGCGCGGTCCGCGTGCTGTAGCGCTCGCGGGACAACTGCGCCAGATCGCGCCCGGTGGCGATGCCCAGCCGCGAGCACAGGCACTGCACCACCATGCCGGCCAGGCTCGCCAGCAGCACCACGAACAACAGGCTGTAGCCAAAACGCGAACCGGCCTCGATCGCGGTCGCCCAGTTGCCCGGATCCATGTAGCCGATCGACACCAGCAAACCGGGGCCGGCGAAGCGCAGCACACGTTTGAAGAACGTGGCAGTCGGATCGACCGCAACACTGCCGGCCACTTCCGGCGGGCAAAACGGCGCGGTGGCGATTTTGGGCAAACTGAATTTCACGCACACATCCAGAAACAAAAACGGGAGCCCGGCAGCTTAGACGTTTCGCCTGAAGCCTTGAAGCGCAAAGATCGCTGATCCTATGGGTTCCCCCCCAGCAACTGCTCGCGCAACTCGGGACTGCGTGTTCGCGGATCCAGCCAGATATCGAAGAACGCCTTGGCAAACTGCGGATCCTCGATCTCATGCTGGAGCTTCTGCCCGACAAAAAACCGCGCGCCCTGCCCCGGCAGATACACGCCTGTTATGCGCGTGCCGGCCTGGACGTCGACAAAGGATTGCTGCATCTGCGCCTGCCAGCCGGCCAATTGCGCCGAAGTGACCCGAGGACCGGCAAGGCGTTTGATCTCATCGACGCTGGTGCTGACCAGATCGTCGCGCGAGATGTTGCGCCGGTAGATCAGCTCCAGTGCAAACGGCTGGCCGTCCGCCAGAGGCCGCGCGGCACTCCACAACCGCGCGCTGTAAACATCGAAGCCGAACACGCTGAAATCGCCGCTGCCGATGATTTGCGCCCCTGGCACAGCGTCCTGCCAATTGGCCCATGTCGGCGTCAGCAACAGCGCCCATAAACCGATGCCACAACAGCCACGTACGAGCTTGGGTGTTCTGTTCATCGCCGTATCGTCTCCGCTGCATTCTGATGATCAAAGCATAGCTGGATTCGCGCCTGATTTTTTGTATACAAAAATTGCGAACATAGGCAGCAATCTTTAATCGGCAGTGCTAACGTGGCTCATCCTGACCCGATGGAGACACCCGCGTGCTGATCCTCAAACTGCTGCTGATTCCCGGTTTTCTCCTGCTGATTTCCTTGGCGGGCAAACGTTGGGGGCCGAGCGTGGCCGGGTGGCTGTCAGGATTGCCGGTGGTGGTCGGGCCGATTCTGTTCTTTCTGGCGATTGAACAAGGGCCGCAGTTTGCCGCGCAATCGGCGGTGGCGGCGCTGTCGGCAATGTTCGCGATGATCGCTTTCTGCATCACTTATGCGCAGGTGGCGCAGCGGGCGAACTGGCCGTGGGCGTTGACCATTTCACTGGCGGTGTGGGCCGCGCTGGCGACGGTGTTGTCGGTGATCCCGGCGTCCTTGCCGTTCTCGGTGATTGCGGCAGCGGTGGCACTGCTCGCTTCGCCTTATCTGTTCCCCGAAGTGCAGCCGGTGTTGAACGGGCCAGCACCGAAGTCGGACAAACTGATCTGGCGGATGATCGCCGGTGCGGCGCTGACGCTGGTGGTGACGATGCTGGCAAGCACCGTCGGCGAACGCTGGAGCGGCCTGCTCGCGGTGTTCCCGGTGCTCGGCAGCGTCATGGCAGTGTTCTCGCAACAAACTCGCGGCCCGGCGTTTACCGCTGCGTTATTGCGCGCAACGGCGACCGGCATGTATTCGTTTTCGGCGTTCTGCCTGGTGTCGGCCTTGACGCTGCCGACCATGGGCCTCAGCGGTTTTGTCGTAGGCGTGGCAGTGTCGGTGGCCATGCTCGGGGTGACCCGGCGTCTGCTGGCGCGGCCAGTGGCCAAGGCGCAAGCGCAATAACCGCCCGGACGAATCGCGCTGGAACGCCCGGCACGCTCCGTGGGATGATCGCCCGCCTCGCGCGACCATTCACCGGAGATTCACATGTCATTGTTGAGCAAAAAAACCCTCGTCCTGATGCTGGCGGCCGTCGCCGGTTTCGCCGCGATCAACGCGCACGCCGCCAAGGAAAAGGTCAAAACCGAGAAGGTTACGCTGCTCGACGGCAAATTCGCCTTCGTCCTGCCCAAAGGCTTTGTCGCTGACCCGCTGCCCACCAGCCCGAGCGGGGCCAAGGGCACGATGTACACTAACCAGACCACCAAGACCGTGGTCATCGCCGCCGAAAACCAGATCCCCGCAGGCCAGAACGTCAAGGACAACGACGGTGAGTTTCTTGACGGCAGCGTGTCGAGTTTCATCGACGATCAGCGCAAGGCCCTGCCGGACTTCAATAAACTCAGCGAGAAAAGCCTGACCCAGAAAGGTACCGGCCTGGGTCTGCGTCAGGTTGACAGCACCGCCACCCAGGGCGGTGGCCAGACGCTGAACACCACATTGCTGGCCGGCTCGGGGACGAAGATGGCGCTGGTGCAGGTGATTTCCCGCGCCAGTGACAAGAAGGGTCACGATGCCTTGGTCAAAGCCATCGTCAAGGATTGAGCCGCTGCAACCAGCCGTTCAAATCGCGCAATTCGGCCGCACTGATGCTGTGGCCGACGCCCGGATACGCGTGAAATTCGGGCTGGTAATCGAGCTTGTGCAATAGCGCGTTGGCCTCGGTGCCGTGACGGTAAGGCACCGGATCATCAGCGGTGCCGTGGCCGATGAAAATGCTCAGCGGCAGTGACGCTTGACCGGGCTTGAGTTCGGCTTTGAGCACCGGCAACAAGCGCCCGCTCAACGCGGCAAACCCGCCCACGACCGCTGGCGCGCGCAGGCCCACTTCGTAACTCATCATCGCGCCCTGGCTGAAGCCGATCAGGTACACCTTGTCCGGCGCGGCGTGATATTTCTTCGCCGCCTGGGCGATAAAGTCGCGCAGCTTCTGGCCGCTGACCTTCAGATCATCGGTCTCGCCGTTGTAGGCGCCTTCACCCTTCTTGCGAAACCACTGGAAACGTCCTTCACCCAACGTCATCGGTGCGCGCACCGACAGGTAGTTGTACTGCGCCGGCAGCTGAAATTTCATGCCGATCAGATCGGCCTCGTTACTGCCGTAACCGTGCAGGAAGATCACCAGCGGACGTGGTTCAGCGTCGGCGTGGACCTGTTCGAGGTATTTGAGCGGCAGGTCGGATTGCAGGGTGGTTTGCGCGTGGACGGCGGTGGATGCGAGCAGGGTCAGCAGGGCGAACAATTTGAGCATTGCAGCGTTCCTTCACAGAGTGTCGGGTTCGCGGGGAGCCTAACATTCTCGGCTGAGGATCCAAATTTTGTGGAGTGGCTGATGGCCCTTTCGCGAGCAGGCTCGCTCCCACCGTTAAAATGCGTTCCCCCTGTGGGAGCGAGCCTGCTCGCGAAGAGGCCCGCACCTTCACCGCAACCTGTCAGTCGTTCGTCAGCTTGCCGGTACGAAACGGCACCCGCCCCGCCACTTTCGCCTGCCAGATCCCCGGCTCGGTATAGCGCCCGCGATCAATCGCGAACAGCACCCCGCTGGTGCCGGCGCGCACGGTGGTCACGCGATCCTGCAACGGGTCAACGACCTCGAACAGCGCATCGCCCTGCTCTACCCACTCGCCGGCATTGCGCAAGAAACTGACCACGCCGTGGTGCGGGGCGAACAGGTATTCGGTGCCTTCGAACGGCAGACCTTCACAACATTCGCTCGGCGCCGCCGGCCATTCGCCGCTGATGAAACCCTGCTCGGCGAGAAAACCGAGGATCGCTTCGCAATTGGCCTGAGCCTGATCGACGCGGGTGTCGCCCATACTGCCCAGCTCCAGCGTCGTCGCCAGATTCGCCGCCGGAATCGCCGCGTTCGGGAACGCTTTGGCCAGACGCAGCCACGGCGTCGAGCACGACTCATCGAACGAGCTGCCGCCGGAGTCCTCGCAGAGCAATGCCACACCCGCCTTCAGCCGCGCCGCCAGCGATTGCCATTGCGGCCAGTGTTGCGGCAGCGCGTAGAGGTGAATCGCAGCGTCGAAGTCGCAATGCAGATCGAGGGTGATGTCGGCGTCGCAGGCGTGGCGCAGCAACAAGCGGTGCAAGGCTTCCAGTTGCGAGGCCGGCGCCGGCAATTCTTCGAAGACCTGAGCCATGGCCTGGCGGATCAGGGCGACGTTGGCCTCGGCATCCGCGCCCAGACGCTCGCCCACCAGCGCTGCGACCGGGGCGCTGAGTTCGACGAATGCGCGGTTGAAATTCTTGCCGCTGCCCAACTCGAAGCGGCCCATGTGATTGCCTTGCAAATGCTGATCCAGGCCGATCGGATTGGCCACCGGCACCAGTTCGATAACGCCCTGCAAACGGCCCTGCCGTTCCAGTTCGTTCAAGCGCAGCTTGAGTTCCCACGCGGTGCGCATGCCCGGCAGTTCATCGGCGTGCAGGCTGGCCTGGATATACACCTTGCGGCTGCCGGCGCCGTAGCGAAAAACGCTGAGGGAGCGCTCGCTGCCCAAGTGGCTCCAGGGCAGAACGTGGTCGATGCGTTGCATGGAAAACTCCTTAATAGCTGGGTTATGCAAATCCCTGTGGGAGCGAGCCTGCTCGCGAATGCGTCAGGTCAGACGATGACGATGTCGAATGTCAGACCGCTTTCGCGAGCAGGCTCGCTCCCACAGAGAATTTCCATCAATAAAAGAACATAAAAAAAGTGGCCACCGCGCAAACGGGGCCACTTTTTTTTCACGGCGTATTAATGGCCGTATACGTCAAAGTCGAAGTACTTGTCCTGGACTTTCTTGTACTCGCCATTGGCGCGGATTTCGGTGATGGCTTTGTTGAATTGCTCAGCCAGTGCGGTATCGCCCTTGCGCACGGCAATGCCAGCGCCGCCGCCGAAGTACTTGGCGTCTTCGTAGGTCGGACCGACGAATTCGAAGCCTTTGCCGGCGTCGGTTTTCAGGAAACCGTCGCTGAGGTTGACCGAGTCGGCCAGCATCGCGTCGATACGCCCGGACACCATGTCGAGGTTGGCTTCCTGCTGCGAGCCGTAGCGCACCAGTTCGATCCCGGCCGGAACCAGCACTTCGGTCGCGTAACGGTCGTGAGTACTGGCGCGCAGCACGCCGACTTTCTTGCCTTTGAGTTCGGTCAGCGGGTCTTTCACGCCCGAGCCTTCCTTCATCACGAAACGTGCCGGGGTGTGGTAGTACTTGATGGTGAAATCGACGTTTTTCTTGCGATCGTCAGTGATGGTCATCGACGACAGGATCGCGTCGATCTTCTTCACTTTCAGCGCCGGGATCAGGCCATCGAACTCTTGCTCGACCCACGTGCATTTAACCTTCATCTGCGCGCACAGTGCGTCACCGATGTCCACGTCAAAACCAGTGAGTTTGCCGTCAGGGGTTTTCATCGAGAATGGCGGGTACCCGGCTTCGATACCGATGCGGATCGGCTTGGCGTCTTCGGCCACGGCGGTCAGGGACAACATCGACAGTGCCAGGGCACCGAACATCACTAGCTTTTTCATTTATTACTCCCGTGCGGAGGCTTTTATTGGCAGCTTTCGAGTCAGCGTTCGGTCATGGCGTTCTAACGGCAAAAACCGACGTGGCCGGCAGTCTATGGCGGCGCGCACGGAGGCAATTGTTTTTAAGCGACAATTACTTACAGAACATCGGCGCACGCATTGACGAGGGTCAACGCGTGCGCCGTGGTGGTGCGAAGGCTGTAGGACACTGCCCTTTTCAGGTCAGAAATATGCGTTTTTTTGTTTGGGACTCTCTATGTCCCGACACGAGATGCGGAGGGCCCATGGCGGCGAGATCGAAGCGTCAGCAGGCGCAGCTGATCGCGGTGTTGGCTGCTGAAACCGCGTTCAATTCGAAACCCTCATCGAGCCATCCGGTGACACCGCCGATCATCTCCTTGACCGGATAGCCCAATGCCGCCAGCTTCACCGCCGCCTTGTTCGCGCCGTTGCAATGCGGCCCGGCGCAATAGACCACGAACAAAGTGTGTTTCGGGTAATCGGCCAAGCGCTCCGCCGTGAGCAAGCGGGTCGGGATATTGATCGCGCCGGGCACATGGCCGCGCTCGAACGCCAATGGGCCGCGCACATCCACCAGAACAAAATCGACCTCCCCGGCCTCTTGGCTACTGAACACGTCGGAACAATCGGTTTCGAAGGTCAGACGATTGCTGAAATGCATCAGGGCAATCGCCGAAGGGGCGGCGGGAATTTCGCGAACCAGGCTGGTCATGCTGTGTTGCTCCTTTGTCTGTGGGGGATGAACAGACTTTATCGAGACGGCGCTTGCCGCTACAGTGGCGCGCAAGACACCGACCGGGAGATTTCCGCCAAATGCCCACTCACCCCAATCTGGTTGCCATTCTGGCCTACGACGGCCTCTGCACATTCGAGTTCGGCATTGCCGTCGAGATCTTCGGCCTGGCCCGGCCAGAGTTCGATTTCCCTTGGTACGAACACGCGATAGCGGCAGTCGATCAAGGCCCGATGCGCGCCATGGGCGGGATTCAGGTGCTGGCCGATGGTGGCCTGGAACTGCTCGCCGCAGCGCGCACCATCGTCATTCCGGGCTGGCGCGACCGCAACGCCCCGGTACCGCCTGCGCTGATCGACGCGTTGCGTCAGGCCCATGACCGAGGCGCGCGGTTGGTGTCGATCTGCTCGGGCGTGTTCGTGCTCGCCGCCAGCGGCCTGCTCGACGGCCACCGCGCCACCACGCACTGGCGCTACACAGGTGAACTGGCGCAACGCTTCCCGGCGATCGAGGTCGATCCGGACGTGCTCTACGTCGACGCCGGTCAACTGATCACCTCCGCCGGCAGCGCCGCCGGCATCGACGCCTGCCTGCACCTGGTAACCCGCGACTTCGGCACGCAGGTCGCCAACGCCGTCGCGCGGCGATTGGTCATGTCGCCACAACGCACCGGCGGCCAGGCCCAATTCATCCCCACCCCGGTCAGCCCGACACCCCGCAGCGACCTGTCGCGCATCATGCAATGGGCCCGCGAACGCCTGCACGAACCACTGGAAGTCCGCGATCTGGCCAGTGAAGCGGCGATGAGCGAGCGCACCTTTCTACGGCGTTTCACCGAAGCCAGCGGGCAAACGCCCAAGGCCTGGCTGCAACATGAACGCCTGGCGCGAGCGCGGGAGCTGCTCGAGAGCACCCATCAACACACCGAGCAGATCGCCCAGCGCTGCGGCTATCGCTCGGTGGAGAGCTTTCGTGTGGCGTTCCGCAGCGTGGTGGGCGTACCGCCGTCGGTTTATCGGGAGCGGTTTGGGCGGTCGGGTAAGGCGATTTGTTGACCTGTCTGGTCATGGATTTGATCTTTTTGCAGTTGTAACAACTGCAACACTTTCAGACGCGTCCTACATCCATCACTCCTTCGTTGCTTTAGCGTCCACTTCGTTTTTAACAGCGGACAAGGACGCTCATGGCTCGCAAGAAAGACATCCCCCGGGTCCAGAACCCGCCAGAGGGAGACGGACACCACATCACCAGCGCTACATGACTGCCAGCGAACTTGCTGCGCGCGAGGCCGCACAAGGCGCTTATGAAGACATTCTGGCTCGGCAGCAGGCCCACGAAGATCGACTTGGCCACCAGGTCATACATGAAGAGCAAAATATAAGCGGCTGTGTTTTCGTGAAAAGTTGCAAGCTGCCGAACGGCGTCATCAATGATGCCAATCCATCTGGATTTATACCGGTTGGGAAAATTTCGGATTATGGAACGCTGTCCTTGCTAGCGGGGCATGAACGCGACTCGGCCGGGAATATCGCACTCAAGACAATTGGCGCGACCAGTTTGCAAGCGTCGATCGGAGCTTTTGCTCTCGGCAGCTCTGGCAGTCTGAGCACCAGCACTGCCGCCGCAAGTACCACAAGCCTGGCCACCGGCGGTGTCGTCGCAGGCGGGTTGCTTGGGTTGGTTGCGCTGCTGTGGCCATCGAGTCTCGCCGATAGTGCTCTCTACACAGAAGAGCAACTACAGTCGCTCGAGACAGCTCGGACTCGGGTTCGATTGCATGTGGAACAGCAGCCCGATGGGACGTTGAAAGGATACGGATACAACACTCAAACGCGCAGCGACTGGGAAATGATTCCAGTCGTGCAGTTCGTCAAGCAAGGCGCCTCGCACGTCGCAGATTTTGGTAATGGGTCAACCCTACTCTGGACTCCCTCTGTAGACTCATCACGCGGATCGGCAATTCCGCCGTTGGAGGGTGCGCCGCAGGTTCCACACATCTGGATATACCCGCCGACCGAGCAGGCGGACAAAATCATCGTCAATCCGGTTTACCCGCCTGAATACCAGGACTTTATTCTGGTCTTTCCGGCGGACTCTGGAGTACAGCCTCTATACGTTGTGCTTTCAAGACCTACTCTTGGCGGTGACATCAAATATCACCGGCCTCCCGTAACTCTCCCAGCATTCCCGGATACCTATCCCGTCAAATCCAAAAGCAGTGTTCAAGGTGGTGGCGGCAAGCGCAGCAGATGGAAAGACAAGAAAGGTCGAATCTATGAATGGGATAGCAAAACAGGGGCTATAGAACTCTATAACAAGCAAGGCAAACATCTAGGTGAGTTTAATCACGAAACGGGCGAGCAAATCGATCCTGCCGATCCCGAGCGATGGACTCCAAAGTGAAGAGGAATAAAAATATGTATTTATGGATTAGTGGTTTTTTACCAGACGAAAGCGAGGACGATACGCTGAAATTCGAGCTGACGGTCCACTCGAAATCTGAGCGTCGGATATTGGCCGTAATGGGCTGGCCAGAACTCAGTCTAAGTCCCGACGGAGAATGGCTGCTGACTGCGGACCAAACTCAACGAATCAGCGAAATACTTGGAGAGCAATTGCCGAAGGAGCTGGACTTATTCATCGGCGTCAGGGGCTAGCGTCGACGATGAGCCTCATCTATCAAGATTCATCTATTTCCCGCGACGTGGCGATGAGACTTATTGCAAGTGGTGTCGCCGAAAATATGGCAGCAGGATTAGTATCCATCGGTATGAGCGAGGAAGACCCAATGTGGGCCCAGTCTTTCTGCCTCCAATATCTCTCCAGCGAAACCGAAGCGATCGCTGCCTCTGCCACCACCGCCCTGAGCCATATCGCTCGTCGACATGGAAGACTGAATACCGAAACCGTTTTGCCGGCGCTCGAAAACGTAAGGCGTCGGATGCCCTCGTTGCAGGGCGTCATTGAGGACACGATTGACGATATAGAGATGTTCACCTGAGCATCCGAAGTTGCAAGCGTCTGGATGAGGGTTGCTTCATCCAGACGCACGTCAGACCTCAATCCTCCCGCGTCAAAACCTCCAGCAACTCAATCTCAAACACCAGATTCGAATTCGGCGGGATCTTGCCCATGGTCCGCTCGCCGTATCCCAGATGCGCCGGTACCAGCAATTTGCGTTTGCCGCCGACCTGCATGCCCATCAGGCCCTGATCCCAGCCTTTGATCACGCGCCCAGTGCCGATTACGCACTGAAACGGTTTGCCCCGGCTCCAGGACGAATCGAATTCAGTGCCGTCTTCCAGCCAGCCGGTGTATTGGGTGGTGATCAGCGCGCCTTTCACCGCGGCTTTGCCGTTGCCCGCTTGCAGGTCGATGATTTGCAGTTCGTCTGTCATGTCGTTGGCTCTTGAGGTGTTCGCAGGCGGCGTTTTTCGCAGAATCCGGCGTCGATGGCAATCCATGGAACCGAAAACACGCCTTGCCGCTCACATGTGTATCGACATCGTATGACGACAAGGATGCTTAGATGACCGACTCTCGATTGCTGCGCAGTTTCATCCCGCCCTACATTCTCAACCGCATCATTGCCCACGGTTCCGAGCCGCAGCGCAACGCCGCGATGCAGACGCTCAATCATGTGCGCAGCCTGCTGCCCAACCCCGGCCGTCCTTCGCAGCCGCCAGCGCGGGCGATTCTGCCGGAGGCGAGCAAGCCTGGCCTGGCGCGGCGCAGCGTGCATGATGCGCAGAACAAAATGCTCTTGCCGGGCATGCCGGTGCGTCTCGAGGGCCAGCCGGCATCGGGGGATCCGGCAGTCGACGAGGCTTACGATGCGCTGGGCGCCAGCTATGATTTCTTCTGGAAGGTGCTCGGTCGCGACTCGATCGATAATCAGGGATTCGCGCTGATCGGCAGCGTGCATTACGGGCAAGCCTACGAAAACGCATTCTGGAATGGCGCGCAGATGGTCTTCGGTGACGGCGATGGCGAGATCTTCCAGCGCTTCACCCGTTCGCTCGACGTCATCGGCCATGAACTGGCCCATGGCGTCACCGAAAGCGAAGCCGGGCTGATTTATGCCAACCAGTCCGGCGCGCTGAACGAATCGCTCTCGGACGTATTCGGCGTGTTGACCAAGCAGTACACCCTCGGCGAGACCGCCGAACAGGCAGACTGGTTGATCGGCGCCGACCTGCTGATGCCACAGATTCAAGGCAAGGGCCTGCGCTCGATGTCGCACCCCGGCACGGCATACGACGACCCGATGCTGGGCAAGGATCCGCAACCGGATCACATGCGCAAGTTCGTCATCACCAGCGAAGACAATGGCGGCGTACACATCAACTCCGGCATTCCCAACCGCGCGTTTTACCTGGCAGCCCGAGCGTTTGGCGGCTTCGCCTGGGAAAAAGCCGGACGCATCTGGTACGACACACTGTGTGATGATCGTTTGAAACAGGACGCAACGTTCGACGCGTTCGCAAAACTGACGATCAACCACGCCGGCGAGCGCTTCGGCGCCGAAGCAGCCGACGCAGTGCAGCAAGCCTGGGCACAGGTCGGTATCGAATAATCCGAGGAGACCGTATGAAAACGCTACCCGAGCTGGATAAAGATTCCGTTTTGCGCGTATCTCGCCAGGGTGGCGTTGCAGCGATTCACAGCCTGAGCCGCCCACGGGAAATCGAATTTGCCCAGTGCGATATCAGTCAGCGTTCAAGGATCTGCTCGGTGCTTGAGGGTTGCCTGCCACTCGATAGCACCGAATCGGGCCGTGGGGATCAGCGCTTCTACCAGATTGAAGTGCGCTATCAGTCCGGGGAAATGGTGTTGAAGGTGCCGGAGGATCGGGCGCCTGGGGAATTAGTGAGTCTGTGGGACAAGGGAGAGCTTGTGTAAACGCTCTCCCCCGCGATCAAGCTATTTCTCGACCGGCTGCATCTCGACAATCGTGCCGTTGGTGATCATCACCATCACGTACTTGTCATTGATCTGTACCCACTGCGCCTGGTCGATCGGCGCTTTCAGACCTTTGGCTTTCCAGTTCTTCAAAGCCTTGTCGTCGCGCTGGTACATTTCTGGCGCGCGGTCGTTGACCTTCAGCTGGCGGTCGCTGGTCGGCGATTGCACGGCGGGTTCGCTGGAGGTTTGCGCCGCTTGAACAATGGGCGTGATCCCGGCAATGCCCGCAACAAGGGCCAGGCTGGCGATTAGGGTTTTGCTGTTCATCGGTGAACCTCTTTCAGATGAGTAGTACCTGAACTCCGACTGCGTGGCGCGGGAAACATTCCTTGTTTTTTGCCGGAGGTGGCCGTAAGAGGCCTTGTCCATCAGACCGCCATCGCTGGCAACTCGAATCGTCGCACCGCAGCTCCCACAGGGTTGGTGTTACACCACAGTTTTTGACCTGAGCTCCATTCCCACAAGTTTTGGCGGACGCTGATTCTCTGATCACCACCGATCCCCTGTGGGAGCGAGCCTGCTCGCGAATACGCCGGCACATCCGCCATCGTTGCCAACTGACGGAAAGCCTTCGCGAGCAGGCTCGCTCGCACAAATGGACCAAGCACCGGAAGCATTGATCCGCCCCACGCATCAATCCATGCCAACAATGCAATTAACAGATTGTTACATCTGCGCCACCATCCACCTCAATAAAAACCGTGCGCCGCTTCTCCGTAGCGCACGTCATAAAAGCGGTGGAGTACTTTTCAATGACAGCCTCAATTCCTACCAACAGCTCGCGGGCCGGTGCCATCTTCCGGGTGACCTCGGGCAACTTCCTCGAACAGTTCGACTTCTTTCTGTTCGGCTTCTACGCCACGCAGATCGCGGCGGTGTTCTTCCCGGCGAGCAGCGAGTTCGCCTCCCTGATGATGACTTTCGCAGTATTCGGCGCAGGCTTCCTGATGCGTCCGCTCGGCGCCATCGTGCTCGGCGCCTACATCGATGACGTCGGCCGTCGCAAAGGTCTGATCGTCACCCTGTCGATCATGGCCAGCGGCACGATATTGATTGTGCTGGTGCCCGGATACGAAACCATAGGCCTGTTCGCCCCGGCGCTGGTACTGATCGGGCGATTGCTGCAAGGCTTCTCGGCCGGCGCGGAACTCGGTGGTGTCTCGGTGTATCTGTCCGAAATCGCTACGCCGGGCCGCAAAGGGTTTTTCACCGCTTGGCAGTCGGCCAGCCAGCAAGTGGCGATCATCGTTGCTGCCGCGCTGGGCTACGGTCTGAACCAGTGGATGGAACCGCAAGCCGTAGCCGCCTGGGGCTGGCGCATTCCGTTTTTCGTCGGCTGCATGATCGTCCCGTTCATCTTCTTCCTGCGTCGTAATCTGGCGGAAACCGAAGAGTTCGCCGCGCGTAAACATCGCCCGAGCATGCGCGAAGTATTCCGCACCCTCGGCCAGAACTGGGGCGTAGTGCTCGGCGGAATGCTGATGGTCGCGCTGACCACCACCGCGTTCTACCTGATCACCGTGTACGCGCCGACCTTCGGTAAAACCGTGCTGCACCTGAGCACTTCCGACGCGCTGCTGGTGACGCTGCTGGTGGGTGTGTCGAACTTCTTCTGGCTGCCGATTGGCGGCGCGTTGTCCGACCGTATCGGTCGTCGCCCAGTGCTGATAGGCATGGCCCTGCTGGCGCTGGCCACGACTTATCCAGCGCTGTCGTTCCTGGTGCAGGCGCCGAGCTTCACCAACATGCTGCTGTCGCTGCTGTGGTTG
The DNA here is from genome assembly GCF_004307595.1 of Pseudomonas sp. Sample_23. NCBI lineage: Bacteria > Pseudomonadati > Pseudomonadota > Gammaproteobacteria > Pseudomonadales > Pseudomonadaceae > Pseudomonas > Pseudomonas sp. Sample_23. The sequence goes on along the minus strand of NZ_RCNX01000021.1, from coordinate 56,467 downwards.
TCCTTCATTTACGGCTTGTACAACGGCGCGATGATTCCGGCGCTGACCGAAATCATGCCGGTGGAAGTGCGCGTCGCCGGTTTCTCCCTGGCCTACAGCCTGGCCACGGCGATCTTCGGCGGTTTCACCCCGGCGATGTCGACCTTCCTGATCCAGTACACCGGCGACAAAGCCGCGCCAGGTTACTGGATGAGCATCGGTGCCCTGTGCGCGCTGTGCGCCACGCTTTATCTGTACCGCCGTGCCGGTGGTCGTCTGCAACCTGTCGCGGCCTGAGGAAAACTCGCCATGAAAAAACTTTTTACTGTCACCGCCCTGCTCGCCGGTCTCGCCTTCAACGTCGCGGCCCAGGCCGAAGAACTCAGCGTGATGACCTCCGGTGGTTTCACTGCCGCCTACAAGATCCTCGGGCCGAAATTCGCCGCCGCCACCGGTAACACCCTGACCACCAGCCTCGGCCCGTCGATGGGCAAGGCGCCGGAAGCGATTCCCAATCGTCTGGCACGCGGTGAGCACGCCGACGTGGTGATCATGGTCGGTTACGCTCTCGATGAGCTGATCAAACAAGGCAAGGTCGACCCGGCCTCCCGCGTTGAACTGGCGGATTCGCGTATCGGCATGGTGGTGCGTGAAGGCGCGGCGAAACCGGACATCAGCAGCGTCGATGGCCTGAAGAAAACCCTGCTTGATGCGCAGTCGGTGGCCTACTCCGACAGCGCCAGCGGCGTGTACATCGAGCAGCAGCTGTTCAAGAAACTCGGCATCGAAGATCAGTTGAAACCGAAAGCCAAGATGATCGCCAGGATCCCGGTCGGCTCGGTGGTTGCCACTGGCGACTATCAGCTGGGCTTCCAGCAGGTCAGCGAGTTGCTGCCGGTGCCGGGCGTGAGCTTCGTCGCGAAGATTCCGGAATCGGTACAGTCGGTGACGCGTTTTGCCGCTGGCATTCCGGTCAAGGCCGAGCATCCGCAAGAAGCCAAGGCCCTGCTCGCCTACCTCGCTGCACCGGCCGCTCAGGCTGACGTGCAGGCCACCGGGCTGGATTCGGTCAAGCGTTGATCGTTGGCGGCTGGACGCGCATTTCCACGACCAGCCGCTCCAGTTCCAAAGCCGCCGGGGTCAACGTGCGATCCCGGCGTTTGATGATGCCGACACTGCGCATCACCTGCGGCTCAATCAGCGGCACCCGCGTCAGGATCGGATGATCCGGCCCGGGCATCGCCATCAACGGCACCGCCGCCACGCCCAGCCCCGCCTCCACCAAGCCGATCATCGTCGTCACATGCCGCGTCTCGCAGATGCTCTGACGCTGCGGCACCACCCCGCCCAAGGCCTGATCGAGCAGAAAGCGATTGCCCGAAGTCTTGTCCAGCGCAATGTAATCCTGCTGATAGAACTCGTCCCAACTGACGCTGCTGCGCCCGGCCAGCGGATGATCGCGACGACAGGCGACAACGTAGCACTCCTGCACAAGCGGTTCGAACTCGACTTTGGCATCCTGCGTGCCGAGAAAACTCAAACCGAAATCCGCCTCGCCATTGACCACCGCACTCAACACATCGTGGGCGCTGGAATCGAGGACTTTGACCTTGATCCGTGGAAACTGCTGGTGATAGCGCGCGACCACGCGGGGCATGAAGTAGTACGCCGCCGACGGCACGCAGGCGACGGTGACATGGCCCAGTCGGGTCGAGGCGACTTCGCTGATGCCGAGCAAGGCAATGTCGAGGTCATCCAGCAAGCGCTCGACGCTGGGCATGAAGCCGCGCCCGGCCTGGGTCAGGCTGACCTTGCGCGTGGTGCGCTCGAACAGTTTCACGCCGAGGGAGTCTTCGAGCTTTTCGATGCGCCGGCTGAGCGCCGGTTGCGACAGGCGCACGGTGTCGGCAGCCTTGCGAAAACTGCCCTGCTCGACCACCGCGCGAAAGGCTTGCAGGTCGTTAAGGTCGAAGTTGATGGCCATGGCGTTTCCGGAAATTGATGCGCAGGGGTTATAAATGTAACCAGTTGATGCAAATTATTACAGGCCTGATGAAAGCTGCCCTTGTGGGAGCGAGCCTGCTCGCGAACGCGGGGCATCAGTCAATGCATAGGTGACTGACCCAGCGCATTCGCGAGCAGGCTCGCTCCCACATTGGATCTCGAATGGTCTGGAAACCGCGTAAGCCTTATCCTTGTCACCCTCGCCGTACCCGTAGTCAGGAGTCGTTCCAATGCCCCATGAAGGCAATCTGTTGCAAGCCGCCGTCGTGTTTCTGTTCGCGGCCGTGCTCACCGTGCCTTTGGCCAAACGTCTGCAACTGGGCGCGGTGCTCGGTTATCTGTTTGCCGGGGTGATCATCGGCCCGTCGGTGCTGGGTCTGATCGGCAACCCGCAAAGCGTTGCGCATATTTCCGAGCTGGGCGTGGTGTTGCTGCTGTTCATCATCGGCCTGGAGCTGTCGCCGCGACGCTTGTGGGTGATGCGCAAATCCGTGTTCGGCGTCGGTCTGGCGCAGGTGCTGTTGACCGCATCGGTGATCGGCGTGCTGGCACTGTCGGTGTTCGGCCAGCCGCTGAACAGCGCCATTGTGCTGGGCCTCGGTCTGGCGCTCTCCTCCACGGCGTTCGGCCTGCAAAGCCTCGCCGAACGCAAGGAACTGACCAGCCCCCACGGGCGTCTCGCGTTTGCGATTCTGCTGTTCCAGGACATCGCCGCGATTCCATTGATTGCCCTGGTGCCGATGCTCGCCGGCGTCGATCACCACACCAGCACCGCCGACGATATCCGTCACAGCTTGCAGGTGCTCGGCGGCATTGCCGTGGTGGTGATCGGCGGGCGGTATCTGCTGCGTCCGGTGTTCCGCGTGGTGGCAAAAACCGGGCTGCCGGAAGTGTCCACCGCCACGGCGTTGCTGGTGGTGATCGGCACGGCGTGGCTGATGGATCTGGTCGGTGTGTCGATGGCGTTGGGTGCGTTTCTCGCTGGTCTGCTGCTGGCGGATTCGGAATACCGGCATGAGCTGGAAGCGCAGATCGAACCGTTCAAGGGCCTGCTGCTCGGGCTGTTTTTCATCAGCGTCGGCATGGGCGCCAATCTCAGCCTGTTGTTGAGCGCGCCGATCACTGTATTGGGCCTGACTCTGCTGCTGATCGGTCTGAAATTACCGCTGCTGTTCGTCGTCGGACGTCTGGCAGGAGGATTGAACAAGATCAGCGCAATCCGCCTCGGCATCGTCCTCGCTGCCGGCGGTGAGTTCGCGTTTGTGGTGTTCAAGATCGGCCGCGATCAGGGCCTGTTCGAACCGCGTCTGTACGACCTGCTGGTGCTGACCATCACCCTGTCGATGGCGCTGACGCCGTTGTTGCTGTTGATCTGCGCGCGTCTGGTCAGCCCGAAAGTGCAGCCGGTGGAAGTGCCGGAGAAATTCCGCGAAATCGACACCGAAGCACCGCGCGTGGTGATTGCCGGCATGGGCCGGATGGGCCAGATCGTGGCGCGGATTCTGCGCGCGCAGAACATCAAGTTCGTCGCACTGGACACCTCGGTGGAAACCATCGAACTGTCGCGCAGCTTCGGCGGTGTGCCAGTGTTCTACGGCGACCCGATGCGCCCGGAAATTTTGCACGCGGCCAAGGTCGGCGAAGCGGAGTATTTCGTGATTGCCACGGACGATCCGGAGACCAACATCAAGACTGCCGAAGTGGTACACAAGCTCTATCCGCACATGAAAATCATCGCCCGCGCGCGTAACCGTCAGCACGTGCATCGCCTTGTGGATGTCGGCGCGGAAGCGATTCGTGAGACCTATTATTCGAGCCTGGAAATGAGCCGGCGCACGCTGGTCGGCCTCGGTCTGACCCAAGCCCAGGCCGATGCGCGGATCAAGCGTTTCAAGCATCACGACGAACAGGTGCTGGAGGCGCAACACGCTGTCTACGACGACGCCGCCAAAGTCCTGCAGACCGCCCAGGAAGCCCGGGCGGAACTGGCCAAATTGTTTGAATCGGATCAGCTCGAAGAAGAAGCGCGCAAATCCTGATCGTGCCTTGCGCAGATCCAACTGTGGGAGCGAGCCTGCTCGCGAAAGCGTCGTGTCAGTCACCCAATACTTCACTGACAGATTGCATTCGCGAGCAGGCTCGCTCCCACAGGGGATTGGGTCAGGCCCGTTCCAGCGCGGGGGCGGGCTCGACCGGCGCGACTGCAAACCGATCCGCCAGAAACGGCGTGATATCCAACGGCAGCGGCTCGTCATTCACCAGTTTATCCAGCAGCACACCGGTAATCGCCGAGGTCAGAATGCCGGTGCGGAAGTGCCCGCAAGCATTCAGATAACCCTCCACCCCACGCATCGGCCCGAGGATCGGCAACTCATCCGGCGACCCAGGACGCAGTCCCGCCCAGGTGCGCTTGAGGTTGACGTCCACAAGCTTCGGCAGACAGCGCACCGCGCCCTGCACCAGCCCGGCGATTTCCGGGTAGGTGGTGGTGACGTCGAACCCTTTGTCTTCGGTGGTGCTACCAATGAGGATTTCGCCGTTGTCCTTTTGCGCCACGTAGCAATCGCTGGTGGTCAGGCAGCCATTGAGGATTTTCGGCATGCGCTCGGTCAGCAGGATCTGCCCTTTCACCGGTTTCACCGGAATGCGGATACCCGTGGCCCACTCACTCAAATCCGCCGCCCAGGCACCGGCGGCGTTGATCAGCGTCTTGCAGTGAAACACGCCCGCTTCTGCCGTCTGCACGCCGGTCACGCGAGTGCCGTGATGCAGCACGCCGGTGACGTTGGTGTTGACGAAGAGGTCGACGCCGTTCTGCCGCGCACCTTCCATGTAGGCATCCCCGAGGCGGAACGGGCTGACCTGATGGTCGCAGAGAAACTCCAGCGCCCCGCGTGCTTCATGGCTGACACTCGGTTCCGCCGCGCGCAACGCCGCCTGATCGAGCCAGCGCACCTGATCGGCCAGATGCGGAATGCAGCCGACGATGTGCTCGGCGTAGAGCCGGTCTTCGTCGTCATAGATCACGAATTTCAATCCGGTCTTTTCGAACTTGCAATCCATGCCGTGATTGTCTTTCAGCTCGCGATGCAGCGCCGGGTACAGCGCGTTGGACTGCAAGGCAAATTCAAAAAACGACTCCGGCAAAATATGCGGCGTACTGGCGTCCACCGCTACCGCAGCGCCCTGGGTCTCGCGCTTGCGGTTGGCCGACATCATGCGAAAGAAAATCACCCCGCAGCCGAGGCCGACCGATTCGCCGATCGCCCATAAACCACCAGCCGACGCGCGGGTCGCGTTGCCGGGGCGCTTGGCGTCGATCAGCGCAACTTTCAGATCTTTGCGCTTGGACAATTGGTAGGCGCAGGAGGCGCCGATCACGCCGCCACCGGCAATGACCACGTCGTAGAACTTACTCATGGCAAGCGCCCTCCGTGCCGAGAGACTGGAACGCGGAAAACGGTACCGGATCGATTGGAAAGCGTGGGCGCAGCCAACCGATATCCTGACGTCCGGTGGCCTGGCGCAAGCGATCGCTGCAATAGCCGACGCACATCCGCCCCTGACAATCGCCCATGCTCACGCGGGTGCGCATTTTCAGGCTGGCGATGTCTTGCACACCCTGCTCCAGCGCCAGATCGATGTCGGCGCGGGTTGCGTGCTCGCAGCGACAGATCACCGTGTCGGCTGCGGGCAAAGCAATCTGCCCGACACCGCGTTCGGTGTAGCGATCCACCGCCGCACGAAAGCGCACGATGGCTCTGAGTTTGCTTGCGTAGCGATCACTGCGCACCCGGGCGAGCTCGGCGTCGAGCACGCCGCGTTGCAGCAGGATAGAAGTGGCGGCGATCTTGCCGGCGAGCATCGCCGCTTCGCCGCCGCGGATCCCGCCCATGTCGCCGGCCAGATGCACATGCGCGACGCTGCTTTGCTGCCAGACATTGGCGTTGGCACGCAGGTAGCCGTCGTCGCTGAAGCGGTGATCAAGGCCCATCTGCTGGCTCAATTGCGTGCGCGGAATAAAACCGTAACCCACCGCCAGCGTCTGCGCTTCGAAACGCTCGACCCGCGACAGATCCGCCTCCCACGTCGACGAATACGGCGCGACGCTGACGCTTTTCAATTCGCCCTCGCCGTGGGCTTCGACCACCCCCCAACCGTAGTTCATCGGGATGCCGTGCAACTTGAGGTAAGCGAGCATGCTCAAGCCATCGAGGAACAGCTGCGGCTTGTTCAGCAGCGCCAGACTCTCGCGGGCGATCCTGCCGAATGCGCAAGCCTCATAGACGCCGGCGACGCGCACGCCAGACGCATGTAACTGGGTCGCGACAAGCGGCAGCAACGGCCCGGTGCCGGCGATGATCACCGGCCCTTGCGGCTTTACCACGCCACTCTTGATCTGCAACTGCAGGCCGCCGAGCAGGATCACTCCCGGCAACGTCCAGCCGGGAAACGGTACGCTGCGTTCATGGCAACCGGCGGCCAGCAGCAGTTGCGGATAAGCGATCTCGTGCAGCTGTTCATCGCCATCGAGCACCACCAGAGCGCGAGTGCCTTCAGCGCCGACCACCCGATGGTTGAGGCGCACGTCGATCAGCCCTGACTGCTGCTGAAATTCACCGTGCAGTTTGTCCAGTGCTTCGGAATAACGCGGGCCGAGATAATCCAGCTGCACGCCATCGCGCAACGGCCCGCGATAGACCACGCCGCCGAGGCGCGAAGCCTCTTCGAGCAAGGTGCAGCGCACGCCGTGGCGCGCCAGTTCGATGGCCGCCGCCATCCCCGCCGGCCCGCCGCCAACGATCAACGGTTGCAGGCTCATACGACCTCCTGCGCGACGACGCGGTTGATCTGGGTTTCAATCAGCATGCCGTCGCGCACTACGGTCTGGCAGGCGCGGCGTTTGTGGCGACCGTTGATTTTCACCAGGCAGCACTGGCACACGCCCATGCCGCAATAGGCGCCGCTGATTTGGTCGTGATCGTTGCGTGCAATCTGGCGCACGCCGAGGGACTGGATGACGCTGAGAACGGTTTCGCCGATGGCGGCGCTGACCGCTTGGCCATTGATGTGCACGGTCATGTCCGCCTGCACCAAGGGCTGGATATCGAAGGTTCTTTCTAGGCAGTTCATTACGGTGTTCGTCCGTGAAGATTCAGTTGAGGTTGTGACAGCTCCTTGCTGCACTACGCCTCGTCGACGCTTTTCTTGCTGTGTTTTCAACGTCGACGCGGATACTTCGCCAGCGCAACAAGGTGCGCGACAAGCACTGTAGCTCATACCTCAGCAAAGGCCTGGATCATTTACGGTAGGCGATATCGCCAAGGGAAATATTGATCCAGGCCAGTGAAAATGGCGGGATGGAAACGGTTAGTTGGAGAAGACGAACTGGCCCCGCAGAAAGCAAAAAAGCCGCTTTCACCCGAAGATGAAAGCGGCAGAGGCATCCTGCCTCAGAGGGATCAGTGTACGAACAGGGCGATCAGGATGATGATCGGGATCGGTACGCCGAGGAAGAACAGCAGTAATGAGCGCATGGTGACTCTCCTTTTTAACGGACCGGAGTGGTAGTGGTGTAGGTGTCGACTTCAACGTACTCGACCGCATCGCGACGACGACCGCCGAAGGTGGCTGCCAGGCTGGCGAAGAACGCACCGGCCAGCAGCGCGACGAACATCCACAGCGAGGTGTAGGCAGCGACTTTCGCGGCGGTGTCGGCAGCTTGCTGGGCTTTCAGTTTCGCGTCAGCGATGGCTTTCTGGGTGTTGGCGTAGATTTCGTCGACACGACGTTCAGCATCGGCCTGGCTCAGGTTGGTACGTTGCGACACCAGTTGTGCGAGGTAGGTGCGGTCTTCGGCGCTGAGCTGACCGTTGGCCAGGCTCTGAGCGAAGATGCGGGTCACGGTGCCGCGTGCGGCGTCATCGCTGACGGCAGCCGGACGGTCGTCACGGAACAGGCTGTCGACGAAGTAGCCGTACTGATCGCTGTCAGTATTGGCTGCGGCAGAACCGGCGGCCTGGCTCATGGCACCGGCAGCACCGCCGACGACGTTAGCCCCAGCCTGCACACCGCCGCTGACGACGCTGCTGACCGAACCGACCACCAGCACAGCGGTGACCAGTGTGGCGACGCACCAGGCGAGGAAGCCGTGGGCGGTGTCGCGAAAGTAGACTTCGTCACCGTGCATGTTCGCCCATTTCACCCGCAGACGACCGGCAATGTAGCCGCCCATGCCGGAAGCAATGATCTGCGTCACCGCCAGCCAGACAATCGTCGAAATGCCCAGGCCCTTGGCGCTGACGCCCTCTCCGGCCCACGGTGAAACCGCCGAAAAGCCCAGACCGAAACCGAGCAGCACGAGAATCATCGACAGCGCAGCGGCCGCCGCAGCACCGGCAAAGATCGCGCCCCAGGACACGCCTGAGACGCTGCTCGACTCTTCCACGGCAGGATAATAGCCATCAGGGGATCTATTCATTGTTGTACTGCTCCAGGCATGAAAAATGGTGTTACAACTCGTCAGGTGAGGAATTGCAGTGACCGTGCCAGTTACAGAAACTAAATAAACTCTTTATTTTCAATAGGTTAGAAAGTTTGAACTTCGCTGATCCGTGCAATTTGCAATAAATGGTCAGAGCCTGCGGGTTTTCTGCATTGATGACTGACTGGCAAATCCGATCAGTTCCGATTCACCGTCGCGACGAAGATGAAAGTTAATTTAAAGCGTCACGGTAAATTCTTGGCAAAATGCTGCCATTCCGTTTGAACCGATCAGCAGGCCTGCCTATGACTCGTATCTTGACCATCGAAGACGACGCCGTGACCGCGCGGGAAATCGTTGCCGAACTGAGCAGCCACGGGCTGGATGTCGACTGGGTCGACAATGGCCGCGAAGGCCTCGACCGCGCCGTGAGCGGCAACTACGACCTGATCACCCTCGACCGCATGCTGCCCGAGCTGGATGGTCTGGCCATCGTCACCACCCTGCGCACTATGGGCGTGGCGACGCCGATTCTGATGATCAGCGCCCTCTCCGATGTCGATGAGCGAGTGCGCGGTTTGCGAGCCGGTGGCGATGACTACCTGACCAAACCGTTCGCCACCGACGAAATGGCTGCGAGGGTCGAAGTGTTGCTGCGCCGGCAAAACAGCGTCGCCACCCAGGCCACGACATTGAACGTCGCCGACCTCGAACTCGACCTGATCAGCCATGAAGCCCGCCGCGCCGGACAGGTGCTGACGCTGCTGCCCACCGAATACAAACTGCTCGAGTTTCTGATGCGCAACAGCGGCCAGATTCTCTCGCGGATGATGATTTTCGAAGAGGTCTGGGGTTATCACTTCGACCCGGGCACCAACCTCATCGACGTGCATATCGGCCGGCTGCGCAAAAAGATCGACGCAGCCGGCAACGTTCCGCTGATCCGCACGGTACGGGGCTCCGGCTATGTCATTGCCGAACCCGTCTGACGGCTGGCGCTCGTCCAGCAGCCGCTTGCTGGCGCTGTACAGCTCGCTGTTCGTGGCCTGGAGCGCGATCCTCATGGGGGTCATGTACTACGAGGTATCCGGCTACCTCGACAAACTGGCCAAACATTCGTTGATGCAACGCCAGCATCTGTTCTCGCATTTTCGCGGCGAGCAACTCGAAGACGCGCTCGCGGCCAGCATGACCTTCGATATTCGTGGTATCGACGCCTATGGTCTGTTCAGCGCTGACGGCGTTTACCTGGGCGGCGCACTTCAGCAAATTCCCGAAGGACTACCGCTCGACGGCAAGATCCATATGCTCGCCGAGTGCGCCGATTCCGACGATCCGACTCTGCCCAGCGACAGCTGCGATGCTGTGGCCACCCAGACTCGCGACGGGCGCTGGCTGGTGCTGCTGCGTGACAATGGCTCGCTGTTCGCGGTGACGCGGATCATTTTGCACGCGTTGTTCTGGGGCGTGTCGCTGACGATTATTCCCGGGGTCGCCGGTTGGCATCTGCTGCGGCGTCGACCGTTGCAGCGCATCCGCGCGATTCAGAACAGCGCCCAGGCCATCGTTGCCGGCGACCTGACGCACCGCTTGCCGCTGTCCAATCGCCGCGATGAGCTGGACATGCTCGCCGCCATCGTCAACGCCATGCTGGAGCGCATCGAGCGCTTGATGAACGAGGTCAAAGGCGTCTGCGACAACATCGCCCACGACTTGCGCACACCGCTGACTCGCCTGCGCGCGCAGTTGTATCGCATGCAGCAACAGGCGGGCGAAGGTTCACAAGAAGCGGCGCAACTGGATCTGGTACTGGCTGAGGCGGACACGCTGATGGCGCGGTTTCGCGGACTGCTGCGGATTTCCGAACTGGAAGATCGCCAGCGCCGCTCAGGTTTCGTCGAACTTGATCCGGTGCGTTTGCTGGAGGAGTTGCACGAGTTCTATCTGCCGCTGGCCGAGGAAGGTAATCTGCGCTTTCAGTTAAACATGCCGGAGACGCTGCCGCCGCTCAATGGCGACCGCGCGTTGCTGTTCGAAGCGTTGGCGAACCTGCTGAGCAACTCGATCAAATTCACCCCGCCCGGCGGCACGGTGATGTTGCGTGGGGTCAATGCTAATGGCCAGACGCGGATCGAGGTTCACGATTCAGGCCCGGGGATTCCCGAGGCTGAACGTGAGGCGGTGTTCCAGCGGTTTTACCGCACCGAGGGTGGCCAGCCGCAGAGTGGATTCGGTCTGGGGCTGTCGATTGTCGCGGCGATTGTCAGCTTGCACGGCTTCAGTCTTGCGGTCGGCAGCAGCGATCTGGGCGGGGCGAAACTGGTGCTGGATTGTCGGCAGAGTTTGATCAGCCAGGCCTGACGTCTCGCGCCGATCGTTCCCACGCTTCGCGTGGGAATGCCTCAAGGGACGCTCCGCGTTCCGGCTTTCGAAATGGGACGCAGAGCGTCCCGGGCTGCATTCCCACGCAGAGCGTGGGAACGATCTGCGTCTCAGGTTGGGTAATTCGCCCGCAAGGCTTCGAGCCCGCCCTGGTAGATGCCGTTGAACAACGCCACCACCTCTTCATCGCTCACGCCGACCGCATTGAATCGCCCCGACCACGTCACCCGCGCGCCCTGCCCCTGAGCTTCAACCTTGATCGTCGCCAGGTAATCGCTGGCCGGAAACGGTGCCTGTTCGATCGAATAGCTGTACGTTCGGGCAGCGTTATCGAAAGTCTGCAGACGTTCGACCACTACACCCCCGTCAGCAGTTTTCAGCGTGCGCACTCGACCGCCTTCGCTCAGTTCACTGTGGGTAATCAACGGCAGCCAGTCCGGCAGCGTGTTGAAGCCGCCGATCAATTGCCAGACCTGATCGGCCGAGGCCGGGATGTCGATGGTTGCAGATGCTGTTGGCATAAAACCTCTCTTTCGGAAATTTCAGATAGTCAGGCTGTCGACCACACCGCCATCGACGCGCAACGCTGCGCCCGTGGTGGCCGAGGACAGCGGTGAAGCAATGTACGTGACCAGATGCGCCACTTCCGAAACATCCGCCACGCGCTGGATGATCGAAGTCGGACGGGCCTTGCGCACAAAGGCGTCGGCTTCGTCGCGCAGGTCGCGCCCGGATTCGGCGGCCGCGTCTCTGAGCATGTCTTGCAGGCCATCGGTGAAAGTCGGCCCCGGCAGGATCGCATTGACCGTGACCCCGGTACCAGCCAGACGTTTGGCCAAGCCGTGGGACACCGCGAGGTTGGCGCTTTTGGTCACGCCGTAATTGAGCATGTCTGCCGGCGTCGCGACCCCGGATTCCGATGACAGAAAGATCACCCGGCCCCAACCCTGCTCAACCATCGCCGGCACATAATGCCGCGCCAGGCGCACGCCGGAAATCACGTTGACTTCATAGAAGCGCGTCCACTCACTGTCCGGAGTCTCGAAGAAATCGACGTCGTTGAAGATGCCGAGGTTGTTGACCAGAATGTCCGCGCGCGGCTCGGCGGCGAAAAGCTTTTCCGCGCCCTCGGCCGTGCCCAGATCGGCGCTCAGACCACGCAACTGCGCGCTGGGCACCGCTTGGCGAATACTCGCCAGCGCCTGCTCGACCTTGGCCGTGTCGCGACCGATGACCACCACCGTCGCCCCGGCTTCGGCCAACGACTGGCTGATGCCCAGACCGATGCCGCCGGTACTGCCGCTGACAATGGCCAGTTTTCCACTCAGATCGATCTTCATGCGTTTACCTCGTTAGCAAGGAGTTCCACCGCGCTCGACTTTGGCGACGATTTCACAAGCATGGATCAGCGTAGTTGCGATATTGCCGGCATGGTTGAGCTGCCGACCGGTGACGGGGATGTTGTTTGATTGACGATCCCCTGTCTCTGGCAGACCGTAGCCCCTCACCCTAGCCCTCTCCCGGGGGAGAGGGAACCGACCGAGTTGTGCTGAATTTGCCGTCGACCTGAAAGACCATAGCGATTATGGATTCAGAGAAGACCTTTCACGTCGGCGTATTACCTGAATATCCCCCGGTCAGTCCCCTCTCCCTCCGGGAGAGGGCTAGGGTGAGGGGCATTTTGGAACAGATCAGATTTCCGTCAGACGAAGCAGACCATCGGCGCCGACCCTGACGCCGATCGCATCGTAACTGGCCAACGTCGCATGCGCCGTTTCGATCGGGTGCTGGTGCGTGGTGGTGATGATCATCAGTGCAGCGCCCGCCGCTTCCGCTGCCTGAATGCCAACCGTGGCGTCTTCAAAAATCAGACAGTCAGCCGGCTCGACTCCCAGCTTATTTGCAGCCAAGAGATACCCCGCAGGATCAGGCTTGCCAGCCTTTACATCTTCCGCCGTGATCATTACCGCCGGCTCGGGGATACCCGCCGCCGCCATCCGCCGCAACGCCAGATCGCGAGGCGCCGACGTCACCATCGCCCAACGATTTTTCGGCAGCGCGTTGAGAAAGGCTGCCGCCGCAGGAATCTCGACAATGCCTTCAACGTCATTGATTTCCGCTGCGGTGATGAACGCTGCTTGTTGCTCAGCATCCAGCCCCGGCAGATTCAGCCGAGTGATGGTGTCGATCGCCCGCGCGCCATGGATGGTCGGCAAAAACGTCTCGACATCAACGCCATGGCGCACCGCCCACGCTGACCAGATGCGCTCGGCGGCGGCGATGGAGTTGAGGACGGTGCCATCCATGTCGAACAGGAACGCGCCGAACGCGCGATCAAAAACCGATGCTTGTGCAGACAAGAGAGCAAATCCTCTGACAGTTGGCCGGGCAGCCTGGCCCGGCAATGTAGCACTTGTCAGTGCAACTGCGGCGCCTTGGATTTGAACGCACTTTCCACACAATCGAGCAACTGACCGATCGCCCACGGCTTCTTGATGAACGCCACCGAATGCTTGACCCCAGAAGTCTCGGGCGTTTCATAGCCGGACATGACCATCACCGGTTTCTCCGGCCAGCGGTCGCCGAACAGATTGGCCAGGTCCGCGCCGTTAAGCGTGCCGGGCATGGTGATGTCGGTCAGCAACAGCGCGACGTCCGCTGCGTGCTTTTCCAGATACAAGGATGCGGCGTCGGCGCTGGTTTGCGGTTCGACCTTGAACCCTTCCTCCTGGAGAATTTCGCAAAGAAACTCCAGAATCAACGGATCGTCCTCGACAACCAGAATCAACCCGCCAGGAAGGTGCGCGCTCGACGTAGGTGTAGGGCACATGAACAGCACTCCCCCGAATTACATTTTTGATAAGCGGTTTGAATCCGCTGCTTATCAGGTATGAGCAGCGCGCCTTGTAGAAATTCACTTTTGATACAGCAGATTTCGCCAAGGTGTTGTTTTTCGAAGCGCAGCGCCCGTCGAAAACCTTCATTTGTGGTTAAAATGCCGGCCCTTTGAACGGCCGAACCGTAATCCATGAACCCTCAAGCCCTCGCTACCCTCCACGCTCATTTGCTACCCGCACTGGCAGCGGCGCCCAGCGAAACCCGTCGGTTGTTTCACGGGCGCGGACGCTGCTGGCCGGGCCTGGAGCAGTTGACCGTGGACTGGTTGCAGGGCGTGGTGCTGGTGTCGCTGTTCAAGGAACCGGCGCCTGAGCAACTGCAGGATCTGCGGGATTCGCTGCTGCAACTCGCCGCCTCGGCCGAATGGCAGCAATCCGGCGCGCACACTTTGCTGATCCAGCACCGTTATCTGCCGCAAAGCACGGCCGAATGGCTGATCGGTGAGGAAATCGAAGAAATGACCATCGTCGAGGGTGGCTTGCAGTACCGCGTCGACCTGGGACGCAAGCAGAACACCGGGCTGTTTCTCGACATGCGCTACGGCCGCAACTGGGTGCGCGAACAAGCGGCGGGCAAGCGCGTGTTAAACCTGTTCGCCTACACCTGCGGCTTTTCCGTAGCGGCAATCGAGGGTGGCGCCAGCCATGTGGTCAACCTCGACATGTCCCGCGCCGCCCTGAGCCGAGGTCGCGACAATCACCGCCTGAACGGCCACGACCTGAGCAAGGTCAGCTTTCTCGGTCACGACCTGTTCAAATCCTGGGGCAAGGTGATCAACAGCGGCCCGTACGATCTGGTGATCATCGACCCGCCGTCGTTTCAGAAAGGCAGCTTTTTGCTGACCAAGGATTATCAACGGGTGTTGCGCCGCTTGCCGGAACTGCTCACCGCGCAAGGCACGGTGCTGGCGTGCATGAACGACCCGTCGTTCGGTTCCGGCTTTCTGATTGATGGCGTGACCCAGGAAGCGCCGAGCCTGCGCTTCGAGCAACGGCTGGACAACCCGCCAGAGTTTCCCGATATCGATTCAGAGAGCGGCCTGAAAGCCCTGGTCTTCCAGCGCAGCCACTGACACAGCGTAAGTTCACCTGTGGGAGCGAGCCTGCTCGCGAAAGCGCAGTGTCAGATAACAATTTTGTTGACTGATACACCGCTTTCGCGAGCAGGCTCGCTCCCACACAAGTTCTGTGTTGATCAAAAAACCGTCGGCCGCAGCACCAGTGCAAACAACTCACCATGCCCGGTGACGTTGAGCTTGTGATAGAGATTGCGTCGATGCACCTTCACGGTCTCCGGCGAAATCCCCATCTGCTGGGCCATCGCCTTGCTGGAAAAGCCCTGCAGGATCAGGCGCGCCGTGTCGATCTCGCGCGCGGTCAGCCGGGCATCGAAACGGTCCAGCAACGTCGCCAGATCACCCACCACCGCTTCAGCCACCGGTCCTTGCGGTGGCAGCAACTGCATGTGGCGATGCATCGCCGCCAATACCCAGTCACGAACGCACAACAGCCGGCCCTGCTCGGCCATGCCAAACGCGGTCGAACGGCCCAGGGACAAGCCGAGTACCGCGCCTTCGACGTTGATCAGAAACTGCAATTCATCCTCGCCCACCACGGCACGAAAGTAGCTCTGGTAATACTCGCTGTGCAGAAACTGATCCGGCGCAACGGAGGCCAGGCTGTGCAGGCCGTCGCTGATCCCGCTGACGGCGGCTTGATAAAACGGATCGAGCAGGTACATGCCGGCGGTATAACCGGCCAGCTCCTGCTGGTCGTCCACGTAGCCCTTGCTGTCGAAGTCGATCAGCAACCGCGGCGGCTGGCCGGCCTGCATCAGGGCGACGAGGGCATTGTCCAGCGGCACCAGCAGGCGCAGGGTGTCGACCAGCGCGCGCCAGAAACCGTCCTGCCCGAGGTGAGAAAATACCCGCGCCAGACTCTGATGCACCGGCAATTCCTGCAACAACGCGTCCACGCACTACCCCTTTCGAGTAACCCATGATGGGAATGGGGCTGGTGTGACCGGCCCGTTAGCCTGACCACTCCAGTTCATCACCGGCCTGCGACAGGCCAGGAGTGCCGCATCATGCGTCGTCACCGTGGATCTATCAACCCGGGCCTGCTGGCCTGTTTTTGTCTCTCCTCGGTCGCCATGGCGGCAGACGTACCGAGCGTGCATATCTACAACTGGTACGACTACATCGGGCCGAACACCCTGCATGATTTCCAGCGCGACAGCGGCATCCGGCCGGTGTACGACACCTTCGACAGCGCCGAAGTGCTCGAAGGCAAACTGATGACCAGCCGCAGCGGCTACGACGTCGTCGTGGCGAGCAACTTCAGCCTGCCGACCCTGATCAAGGCCGGCGCCCTCGCCCCTTTGCCTCGCGATCAACTGCTAGGCTGGCAGAATCTCGACCCCGAGCTGTTGAAGAAACTCGCGGTCAACGATCCGGGCAATCAGTACGCCGTGCCTTACCTGTGGGGCACCAACGGCATTGGCTACAACGTCGACAAAGTCCGCGCCGCGCTGGGTGACAAAGCGCCGGTGGATTCCTGGGAGTTGCTGTTCAACGAAGCCAATCTGGCCAAACTGGGCGAGTGCGGCGTGGCGATGCTCGATTCGCCGTCGGAAATGCTGCCGGTCGCCCTGCATTACCTGGGCTTGCCGCCGAACAGCACCGATCCCGTGGACTACAAAAAAGCCGAAGCATTGCTGCTCAAGCTGCGCCCGCACATCGCCTACTTCAACTCTTCGAAGTTCATCAGCGATCTGTCCAACGGCAATATCTGCGTGGCGGTTGGCTGGTCCGGGGCGATGCTCGAAGCCAAGACCAATGCCGAGCAGGCCAATAACGGCGTAAAGATCGCCTACAGCCTGCCCAAGGAAGGCGCGCCGGTGTGGTTCGACACTCTGGTGCTGCTCAAGGACGCCCCCAATCGCGCCCAAGGCCTGGCGTTTATCGATTACCTGCTGCGACCGGAAGTGATCGCGCCGGTCAGTGATCACCTGTCGTACCCGAATGGCAATCGCGCCGCGACAGCGCTGGTGGCAGCAGCCACTCGCGACAACCCGGCGGTGTACCCGTCCCCTGCCGCCATGGCCACGCTTTACACCCTCGAACCCTTGCCCAAAGCCGCCGAACGCGTGCGTACGCGGGTGTGGAGTAAGGTCAAGAACGGCCAGTAGCCCGCGCAAGAAATCTGCCTGCCTCATCCGAGCGGTAAGCCGCCCGACCTTTGAATGAAGAGACTGAATCTTATGAATCCGCGTGCCCGTGATCTCGATATCCTGATTGGCCAGATGCAACCTGGCCCGCTCAACGCCATTACCGATGTGCCGGGGGTGCGCGTCGGTCACAGCAATGTACGCGGTCGCAGCAGCAGCGGCCGTGACATCTGCACCGGCGTCACGCTGATCGAGCCGCGCCCCGGCTCGACCAGCCAGCAACCGTGCTTTGCCGGCGTGCATGTACTCAATGGCAACGGTGACGCGACCGGCCTGGAATGGATTCGCGAGGCCGGTCTGCTGACCAGTCCGATTGCCTTTACCAACACCCACAGCCTGGGTGTGGTGCGTGATGCGCTGATTGTGCTGGACCGTGAGCAACAGCCGAATGACGGGCGGCTTTACTGGAATATGCCGGTGGTGCTGGAAACCTTCGATGGACTGCTCAATGACATCAACGGCTTTCACGTCAAACCCGAGCATGTCGCCGAGGCACTGAACGGTGCCGTGGATGGGCCGGTAGGCGAAGGTGCGGTGGGTGGTGGCAGCGGCATGATCTGCCACGAATTCAAGGGTGGCATCGGCACCGCATCGCGCCGTTTGAGTGCTGCCCAGGGAGGCTGGACCGTTGGCGCGATCGTGCAGGCCAACCACGGCATTCGCAGTGAATTACGCGTCGATGGTTACCCGGTCGGGCGCTATATGGAGCAGAAGGATTCACCGTTCCTGCGGGCAGCGCTGCCGCACCCGGGCATGGGCTCGATCGTCGTCTGCCTGGCGACTGATGCGCCGCTGCTGCCCCATCAATGCATGCGTCTGGCACAGCGTGCCAGCCTGGGCCTGGCGCGTACCGGCGGCGGTAACGAAGACCACAGCGGCGACATCTTCATTGCCTTCGCCACTGGCAATGATCACGTCCCGCCCGCCGCTTACGAGGCTAAACGCGCAGCCACCTGCGACGGTTTGCGCATGGTCAACAACGACCACATCAGCGAGCTGTTTCTGGCCGCGACCGAAGCCGTGGAAGAAGCGATCATCAATGCCCTGCTCGCCAGCGACAGCAGCGAAGGCAACGGGCATTTGGTGCCGGGCCTGGATGGACAGACGCTTCTGGCGGCACTGAAAAAATCCGGTTGGCCGGGATCGCGCCCGGCATGAACCGGCATTGTGCAAGGACGACTGGCGGTACTTGAGTCGTCCATTGCACGCTCCTAGGATGAAGTTACGCGGTGACCGGATTGATCCGGCGCTGCGTAGGCGTGGGTGTTCTGAACCCCAATCAAGCCCACGCTTTGCTTCACACGCCTCTTGAGCCTCACGGGCTCTACTTCCTCCCCATCAAAGAGCTTTGAGGCTCTTTTTTTGTCTGCGTATTTCAGTTCTCGGCGAGACCTTCGGCGCGTATCGAACGCCACGCCGCTTGCGCGAGCACTTCGCGATAGGCGCTCGGGCTGCCTTTGACTCGCCCTGCCAGCCAGGCTCGGCAGTAGCTGTCCGCTTGGCCAATGATCAGCGATGGCAGCAGCTCGGCAGGCAAATCCTGCAGTTCGGCGGCGCGACCCGATTGCGTCAGCCATTGGCGCAGACGCAGGTTGCGCGTCTTGTTGCGCTCGGCCAGCTCGTCCTTGAACGGGCCTTTGGTCACGGCGAACCGCGCGTGGTACTGGAATCGCGCCCACTGCGGCTGTTGCTCGACCCAGTCGACATAGCTGAAGACCAGCGCCTGCACGCCTTCTTCAGTGGTACTGGCCGCGTCCAGATACGCATCACGCAAACGCGCCTGATCCTCCAGCGCGGTGAAAAACAGCGCCGCGACCAGCCCTTCCTTGTTGCCGAAATGGTGGTAGATCGCGCCGACGCTGGTGTCGCACTCGGCACGGATCATTTCGATGGTGGTGGCTTCGATCCCCTGTTCATTGAACAGGCTCAGGGCCTTGCGAAAGATATCGCGTTTGAGTTCGGCGCGGCGGCCGGGGTAGCTGCGTTCCAGTAGATCGGCGGTGTCCATGCTGCTCGGGTCCAAAAACGGAGGTTGATAAAGGCGTCACGTGCCCGTGAACAAATCGCGCCTAGGTTGACAGATTTGCCGTGAACAGAATACCGTTCCGTTACAGAATATTATTCTGTAACGGAACATCGTTCTGCAAACTACCCAGCGAGGCTTCCCATGAGTCAATCTCTCAGCATGTTCAACAGCGTCGGCCCGGATGCATTCAGCAAAATGGCCTGCCAGTTCGCCCCGTACTTCAGCAGCATCAATCCGCTGATTTCCGAGTTGCGCCCGAATGCCGCCACCGTGCAAGTGCCGTTTCGCAAGGAAATCACCAACCACCTCGGCACGGTGCACGCGATCGCCATGTGCAACGCGGCAGAACTGGCCGGCGGAATGATGACCGACGTGTCGATCCCGGCCGGCGCGCGCTGGATTCCCAAAGGCATGACCGTGGAATATCTGGCCAAGGCGAAAACCGACGTCACCGCCGTGGCCAGCGCTGAAGGTGTGGATTGGCAAAGCGATGGCGACAAGGTAGTCAACGTCGACATTCACGATTGCGAGGGTAAAAAAGTCTTCACCGCGCGCATCACCATGAACGTCAAGCTCGGTTGAGAAGCAGGCACAAAAAAGCCCTTGCCGCGGGATGCGCAGCAAGGGCTTTTGATTGGCCGACGATCAGTGCAGGGTCAGGCGCTGACGGACGAATTCTTCTACGTGGCGGCTGGTCTGGTCCAGATGGCGATCGCGTTGTTTTTCCGCATCGAGCATCGCGCGCTTGCCGTTCTTCTGCAGCAGATAGGTGTGAATCTGCTGCACTTCCAGCGAGCGATAGATCGGCGTGGTGTCGATGAACCCGCGCAGGCCGTTGCTGCGGTAATGCCGCGTGCTCATCAGCACCTGGGTTTCGCGCTGGCCGATCACTTCAAAACCCAGTGCCTCGAAATACGGCACCTTGCCAATGCTGCAGGCCAGTTCCGCATGCGGATAGCGCCCGACCATGTCCGTGAGCATCGCCCGCGCCACACCTTGGCGCCGATGGCCTTCACGCACCGCCATGTACGCGACGCTGCACGCCTCCCAATCGCCCTGCACCGGCAGACAGATGAGAAATCCGATGACTTGCTCCGGGTCTTCATCGTTAGTGGCCACCAGCAATTCCACCTCGGTGCCCTTCTGGCCGTTCAACGCCTCGAGGTAGAGATGCACCTCATAACCCACCGCGTACTGATAAACGTTGTACAGCAGATTGCTCGGGCCGAGGCCGACCGCACTGATGTCGGTCAGGTAGTCGACGACCATTTGCAGGATCTGGCTGTTGACGTTTTCCGGGCATGGGGAGGTGTAGTGGGTGATGCGTGGCATGGGCAAACTCCGGCGATAAAAAACGTTGCCGATGATCAGAGCCGTCGACGAACCGCGACATCATACCGTGCCGCGATAGACCACCGTTTAAAGATCCGCTGTCGAAGGCCGATGTAACGAACACCTTCATTTCACTACCAAGGACCGGGCCATGTATTACCCGCGCGAAGCCGCAAAAGATCATCTTTACAACCGCGTCGTCATGCTCACTGTCGCCTGCTGCGTGGTCTTGCTCCTCGCCGGGATGGCGCGCCATCAAGGCATTCTGTATGCGCTGCTGAATTTCAATGGCGCGCAAACCAACGGCACTGTCACGCAGCTGGAAGAGATCCTGATGAACAAGAATGGCAAAATCATTCACTATCGTTATGCCGGCGAGCTGGGCCAGCTCCATGAAGGTGATTTTGTCGACGAACGCTACGCCGAACACACCCAGTACGAAGTCAATGGCCCGATTGCGCTATTGGTCTCGCCCTGGATGCCGGAAAAAAGCGCCATCGCCAGCCAGCTGCAAAGCTATCGCGCAGGTTTTTACATCATGACCGGCGGCGTGACGCTCGCCCTGCTGTTCCTGCTGATTTCCGGCCGGACGTTCTGGCAGATTCAGGCGATGAAGGAACAGGACCGATATTACTGAACGGTCACTGTTGTGGCGCCACCACTCTGAATTTGATGTTGATGTCTCTGGACACCACGCTGTCAGCCCACTCCCCTGCGCCGAGGCCGAACTCCTCTCGATTGAGCACCAGCTCACCATCGAAGATGCCGATGGCGTTGTCCGGTTTCAACTGCACCGGCACCTCGACCTCGCGAGTGATGCCCTTGAGCGTAAGCTGACCGGCGACTTGATAACGATGCTCGTCCACTTGAGTAAAACGGCTGGACTTGAACACCGCGAGCGGGAATTTCCCGGTGTCGAACCACGCCGGTTTCACCAGTTCGGTATTGGCGTCTTCACTGCCAGCATCGATGCTGGCGAGATCGATATGCAGCGTGGTCTGGGCTTTGCCGAGGTCGTCGGTATCGAAGTCCAGCGTCGCCTCGAATCTGCCGAAGGTGCCGTACATTCGCGAGCCCATCTGGTTGTAGGTGAAACTGATCTGGCTGGCGCTGGTGTTGACCCGGTTGTATTCAGCGGCCTGCGCACAGACCATGACGCACGATGTAAACGCGGCAACCAGCAGCAATCGCAACGTCATGACATTCTCCTGGCGGCGTGCGTCGTCGAGGGCCTTGGTTGACTTAAGCAAACAACCCGTTGTTATGCCAGCGCCTATATCAACCGCTCTATCTTCTGATGCTTCCACACCAATTTGTAATACAGGGTCTGCAAAATCAGCATTCCCAGATAAGCAACCGGGAACGCCATCCACACACCCTGCAAACCGAACTGCCCGTCGAGCCAGTAAGCCGCCGGCAACTGCACGCCGACCACACAGATAATCGAAATGACCACCGGCACCAGGACAGTGCCGCTGGCGCGCATGATCCCGCCGATGATGGCCTGGAAACCGAACACCAACAGGCTCCAGAGCATGATATGCAGCAGGTGCTCGGCCATCGCCCGGGTCGAGTCCTCGGTGAGGAACAGGCCCAGCAACCAGTGCGATAACAGATAACCCAACACAATCAGGCCACCGGTCAGGCACACATTGATCAACAGCCCGGTGCGCAGGATCGGACCCATGCGTTGCAGATGCCCGGCGCCGATTGCCTGGGCACCAAGGATCGATGCGGTGATTGCAATCGACAGCGCCGGAAACTGCACATAGTTGACGATCTGCGTTACTGCGCCATACGCCGCTGTCGCTTGCGAGCCGTGCTGATTGACCAGTGCCAGGATCACCAGCTCCGATAACGACAGGACGATCATCTGTACCCCGGTGGGCAGGCCGATGCGCAGGACCTTGCCGAGAATGACCCGATCCAATCGCAGCGCGGCGAAGAACTCTCGATCCGGCGCTAGCGGATGGCGCTTGCGAATCAGCCGCCAGGCCAGCCACGCCATTGCCGACAGATTCCCCGCCAGCCCGGCATACGCCGCGCTCTGAATGCCCAATGGCGGCAAACCCAGCCAGCCGCGAATCAACGCCGGCGTCAGCGCCAGCCCCACGGCGGTGGAGACGATCAGCGCGAGCAGTGGCGACAGCGTATCGCTGACCCCACGCAGCAATTGGGTGAACAGTACGAATACCAATAGCGATGGCAGAATCCACAACATGACGTGGGCATAGTCCACCGCGTCGTCGAGTACATCCGCCGGCGTGCCCAACCCCGTCAGTGCCTGTCGCGCAAACACCGTGCCCAGCACCGCCGCGACCAAACCGATCAACACACCCAGCAGCAACGTCGCTCCGGCAATCGCCTTCACCATGTGCGTTTCGCGCGCGCCCCACGCCTGGCCGATCAACACGCCTGCGCCAGCGCCGAGGCCGATGACCAGGGCGATGAAAAAGAACACGACAGGAAACATGCCGGATACGGCCGCAAGCGCTTGGGTGCCGAGCATCTGACCGATGTAGATGCTGTTGACCGTCCCGGACATCGATTGCAGGAAGTTCGACAGCACCATCGGCGCGAGAAACAGCAGATAGGTTTGCCAGAGCGGTTTGGCGAAGGTGGCGCTATGCATTGAATGGAGGTCCATCTCGACGGCGGCAGGCCTGATTGACGATAGCTTCGGTGAGTTGCGTGCAGCGTGCAATCAACATTTCCAGACGGTGTTGATTGTCTGTTTTGCATTTGTGTAAATGCCGCGCATCGCTTTGTGTCAGTGTTGCGGCTGTGGTAAATCAGCGACTCTGTCGACACGTACTATTGAGGCTCGGTTCATGCGTAACGTTGCAAATTTTCTGCTTGGCTCCCTCCTCGCTCTGTCGGCCGCCTACGCGCAGGCAGCCGAACCCGCAGCAGCGCCTGCTTCATTGAAACCGCTACTGGCCACTTTGAATGAACGCCTGAGCATCGGTGATCTGGTTGCGTTGACCAAATGGGACAGCGGCAAGCCTATTCAGGACAGCCCGCGTGAGGCGCAGGTCATCGCCAATGCCCGAACTCTGGCCACCGAACACAAACTCGATCCGGACGACGTCGCGCAACTGATCGCCGCACAGATGGAAGCGAACAAACTGGTGCAATACGGTCTGCTCGCGCAATGGCAAGCGGCAGGTGCTGCACCGGACACACCGCGTCCGGATCTGGGCAAACAGATCCGCCCGCGCCTGGATGAACTGCAAAAGCGCTTGTTGCAGCAGTACGCCGCCTTCGCGCCCTATCGCCAGGATCCGAATTGCCCGGCCTGGCTGGCCGATGTCCGCAACGGTCTGGCCGCCGATTCGCTGCATGACCTGGCGCTGATTCGTGCCAGCGGCGAGTTGTGCATCCAGGCGAAAGCGCTCTGAATCAACGCTCCTGGCAAACATCATCGGCGTCGATGTTCACCATCACGTCAATGAAGTTCTCATAAAAACTGCGCGGCGTAACATCGGCTCCAGACAAACAAACAACTTTCTGGAGCACACGATCATGAAACGCCAAACCCTTCTCGGCATCGCTTTCTCGGTTTTCGCAGTTAACGCTTTTGCAGTAA
This sequence comes from Pseudomonas sp. Sample_23, assembly GCF_004307595.1. Taxonomy (NCBI): domain Bacteria; kingdom Pseudomonadati; phylum Pseudomonadota; class Gammaproteobacteria; order Pseudomonadales; family Pseudomonadaceae; genus Pseudomonas; species Pseudomonas sp. Sample_23. The sequence goes on along the minus strand of NZ_RCNX01000021.1, from coordinate 32,545 downwards.
CGCCTGCTCACACCCTGGTCGCTGAAGGCGGCTCGGACAAGCTGATCGAAAGCCGTCTGGCTGAAGGTGGTTCGGACCGTCTGCTCGAACGCCGTGTTGCCGAAGGTGGTTCAGATCGTCTGCTCGAACGTCGCGTTGCTGAAGGCGGTTCGGATCGTCTGATCGAACGCCGCGTTGCCGAAGGTGGTTCGGATCGTCTGCTCGAACGCCGTGTTGCCGAAGGTGGTTCGGATCGTCTGCTCGAACGCCGTGTTGCCGAAGGTGGTTCGGATCGTCTGCTCGAACGTCGCGTTGCTGAAGGTGGTTCGGATCGTCTGATCGAACGCCGTGTTGCCGAAGGTGGTTCGGATCGTCTGCTCGAACGCCGCGTCGCTGAAGGTGGCTCTGATCGTCTGATCGAGCGCCGCGTTGCATGAATCTACTGCATGACCGCAACACCCATGAAAAAGCCCGGCCTGATCAGCCGGGCTTTTTTGCATTCAGCCGTCGCTTATTGCGCGGTTTTCAGCTTGACCACGTCACCGGAGATGGTGGTGGTGTAGCCGGTCAGAACCCAGGCCCAGAACCAGTTTTCCTGAACCTGCGTGTTGATCATTGCATCGCCGCCCTTGGCTTGGATGGCCGCGTTTTGCGCGCGCACAAATCGGCTGTTCTGGCGGATCGGGATAATGCCAAACAGCAGCAGGCCGGTGGCCGATGCTTCGCTGTGGCCAACCACGGTGTATTGGTTGCTGTCGTAATGGGCGGTTTTCATCGGGGCGCCGGTGCAACCTGCCAGAACCACACCGAACAGTGCGGCGGCGACTACTTTGCTGAGGTATTTCACAGTAAAACTCCATGGGGAAACGCCCGGGATCCGTCTCTCGGGCGGCGCGCATTCTAACCAAAATGATGGCTCATTGGCATCAATCTTCTTTGTATTTACTTGAACCCGTTCGCTGGCCCGCCGTCGGCGATGTCGCATACCATGGCGCCACTTCAATAAAGACAGACACCCGCCTCCATGTTCAAAGCCAGTCTGCATAGCCATCTCACCCTGTGGTTCGGCGGTTTGTCCCTGCTGACGTTATTGAGCGTCGGCTTTTATGTCGGTCACATCGCCACCGAACAAATGAAACAGGCCAGCGGCAACGCGTTGCTGAACACGGCGCGCGCGGCGGCGACGCTATTGGGCGAACAACTGCGCGAACGGCAGCTAGAGGTTTACCTGCTCAGTCGCGCGCCGCATCTGGAGCGCGGAGATCTGGACAACCCAGCCATCCTCAAGTCGATGCAGTTGCGCACCCAGGCGCGCGCCGAATATGCGTGGATGGGCGTCACCGACGCCGAGGGCAACGTGCGCCAGGCGGTCAATGATCTGCTGGTTGGCCAATCCGTACAGAAACGCCCGTGGTTCCAGATCGGCCTGCGCCGGCAATACACCGGCGATCCCCACGAAGCAGTGTTGCTGGCCAAGTTGTTGCCGGGTCTGCCCAATGGCGAGCCGCTGCGCTTCATCGATTTCGCCGCGCCAATCCACAATGCCGAAGGGCAGGTGATTGGCGTGCTGGGCGCACATGCGCACTGGAGTTGGGTGACGCGCATCGTCGAGTCGGCGGCGTTTTCCCACAAGAACTCGGCGCCGGATATTCAGGCGCTGATCGTCGACCACGATGGCAAGGTGCTCTACCCCGAAGCGCTGATGGGCCAACAGCTGGCGACCAACGATCCGGTATTGTCGGGCTGGACGGCGGCCAACGGTTACCTGACCAGCATGGTCACCGTGCCGACGCCATCGGGCACGGCGCTATCATGGTCGATCGCCATTCGCCAGCCATTGGAGACTGCGCTGCAACCGGCGCGGATGCTGCAATATGAACTGTTGATACTCGGCGTTTTCGCCGCCATCGTTTTCGGTCTGGTGGCTTATTATCTGGCGCTGTACCTGAGCCGGCCGATCGAACAACTGGCACGCTCGGCCAAACAAGTGCAGAACAACCAGTCCGGCGCACAGTTCCAGCTCCAGCATCCGGTGCTGGAAATCGCCCAGCTCGGCCAGTCCATCGACGCAATGACACAGTCACTGCTCGGCAAGGAACGCGAACTGCAAGAAGCCAACGCCTCGCTTGAAGCCACCGTGGCGCAACGCACCGCCGCACTCACCGAGGCCAACGCCGAGCTGCTGAGCCTGGCCACTCACGACGGCCTGACCGGCGTTTACAACCGCCGCCGTTTTGACGAAAAAATCACTGAGTATTCGCTGCTGTCCCGACGCACCGGACGCCCGTTTGCCCTGCTGCTGATCGATGCCGACCACTTCAAACGCATCAATGACAGCCACGGCCACGCGGTCGGTGACGAGGTCCTGCAACAACTGGCGACCTTGATCCAGAACAGCGTACGCAGCACCGATTTCGTCGCCCGCTACGGCGGCGAAGAGTTCGCCGTACTGCTGCCGGAAGTCGCGCAACCCGACACCCCGGAAGTCGTCGCCGAAAAGATTCGCGCAGCGGTAGCCGACGCGGAGTTTCCCGGCGTCGGCAACGTTACCGTGAGTATTGGCCTCGGCCTGGCAGATCCGGCGGACAACAACCATACGACGCTGGTCAAACGTGCCGATCAGCAGCTGTATCAGGCGAAAGCTGCGGGGCGCAATCAGGTTGCGTTTCATACCCACTGACACCGGCGTATATCAACCAGAGACAGGCCGGCTCACCGACCCCATCGCTGGCAAGCCAGCTCCCACAGGGATGGGGTAAAAGCGGAAATTTGGGCCGGCTGGAGAACCGCTTTCGCCAGCAGGCTCGCTCCCACAGAAAAGCAAAAAAAGGTGACTCGCCGTAAGGGCGAAACCCTAAGCAGCCGTTACCGCAGCAATGGATATGTACCCCGTCAAAACTAAAAAAACGCCTTGGAACAGCGCGTTCCCGTAATTATTCAGCGCTGAATTTCTGCAGATAAGCCAACAGATTCTCCAGCTTCTGCTCATCACTCAGCCCCCAGAAAATCATCCGCGTCCCCGGCACCACCCCTTTCGGATCCTCGAGATAAGCCTTCAACGTCGCCCGATCCCAGGTAATCCCCGAGTTTTTCATCGCATCGGAATAAACATAATTGGCCGAAGTCCCCGCAGCCCGGCCAATGACGCCGTTGAGCTGCGGACCAAACCCCGAACGAGCCGACTCGCCAACCTGATGGCAACCGCCGCACAGACGCGGAAAGATTTCCGCCCCGGCCTCAGGGTCGCCCTCAGCCTGTGCGCTGGTGCTGAAGATCAGGGCGAAAAGCAGTGCTGTGGTGAATTTCATTGAACAGTCCAAACCTCGCTTTGCATGGCGTGGGCGCAGTTTACAGATAAGCGCCGACAACCGTTCTGACGGTGATCAACGCCTGACGCAACACCTGCATGTCCACCGAGCCGAGCGCCAGACGAATCGCATGGGGCGTATGGGCCGACAGCGAAAACGGCACGGCGCTGGTGACCGAAATCTGCTGCTGCATCAACTCGACCACGATCTGATCGGCACGCACATCTTCGGGCAACGGCAACCACAGAAAATACGAGGCCGGATGAGCAATGTAGCGCAGCCCTTTGAGCACCTCGGCGGCCAAGGCCTGTCGCGCCGTAGCATCACGACGTTTCTGCGCCTCAAGCACGGTGACGGTGCCATCGTCGAGCCAGCCGCACGCGATGGCGGTCATCACCCCAGGCGTGTTCCATGTCGTCGCGCGAATGATTCGCTCCAGTGCGGACACTTGAGGAAGCGGCGCGGCAATGAAGCCGACCCGCAAACCGGTGGCGATGTTTTTCGACAGGCCCGATACGTAAAACGTCCGTTCCGGTGCCAGTTCAATCAACGGACATGGCGGGTTTTCGACCAGAAACGCGTAGGCAGCGTCTTCAATGATTGTCAGATCGTGCCGCCGGGCAATCGCCACCAATTGCTCGCGCTGTTCCAGTGGCATGACCCAGCCCAGCGGATTGTGCAGCGTCGGCATGCTGTATACGGCGCGCACCGCACGCTGGCGACAGAGTCTGTCCAGTGCCGGCAAATCCGGGCCGTGCTCCGTCATCGGGATCGCCAGCACTTCCAGATGCAGCGCGTCGGCCAGCACCTTGAATCCCGAATAGGTCAGCGCATCGGCGGCGATCACATCGCCGGGTTTGAGCAGGGCCATCAGCGTCACCGCCAAACCTTGCTGAGCGCCATTGACGACCAGCACTTGGTCGGCTTCAACCGCCACGCCGCGTGTCGACAAATGTCGCGCCACGGAGGCGCGTTCGTGGGCACGTCCGGCGTGGGGTTGATAACGCAGCAGTGCTTCCAGATCACCGGACAACGCCAGTTGGCGCAACGCCGTGCGCAACAGTTCAGCCTGACCTGGCAACGAGGGATAGTTGAAATTCAGGTCGATCATGCCGACCGCCACGTCTTTCTGATCGATGCCCTGCCCCGGCGCCAGCGACGTTTCCCGAACAAACGTGCCGCGCCCGGCTTCGCCACTGACCAGGCCCATCGCTTCAAGCTCCGCATAAACCCGTGAAGCGGTAACCAGCGCCAGACCTTCCTGGCTCGCCAGCTGCCGATGCGTTGGCAGTCGCGTGCCCGGCGCCAATCGTCCGCCACGAATGTCTGCCGCATAGCGATCAACCAGGGTCTTGTAACGGGAACGCGGCATGTCGGCTGTATCCATGACAATTTTTTGATTGTGCTGATTCTCCGCCCTAGGATCACGGCGACACAAGCCACTTTTTGAGCGCGACCGACATGCACACAACATCGACTGCGGCCCACCCGGCACTGGAAAAAACCAGTGGCTGGATCAACGGTTTTATCGGCGTGCTGATTTTCAGCGGTTCGCTGCCGGCCACACGTTTGGCGGTGCTGGAATTCGAACCGGTGTTTCTGACCGTGGTGCGAGCAGCGATCGCCGGCGCACTGGCCGTCGGACTTCTGCTGTTGTTCAAACAGCGGCGACCGGCGCATCATCAGTGGCTGTCGCTGTTGATTGTGGCGCTGGGCGTGGTGTTGGGTTTCCCGCTGCTGACCGCGTTGGCATTGCAGCACGTAACGTCAGCGCATTCGATCGTGTTTGTAGGATTGCTGCCGCTGGCCACGGCGATGTTTGGTGTCTTGCGTGGCGGTGAGCGGCCACGTCCAGTGTTCTGGATCTTTTCGGTGCTGGGCAGCGCGTTGGTGGTGGGCTTTGCCCTGTCCCAAGGCTTGAGCGCCTCGCCCACCGGCGATCTGCTGATGCTCGCGGCGATCCTGGCCTGCGGCCTCGGTTACGCCGAAGGCGCGAAACTGTCACGCAGCCTCGGCGGCTGGCAGGTGATCTGCTGGGCGCTGGTGTTGTCGTTACCGCTGATGGCAGTGCTGAGCCTGTGGCTGGCGCCCGCCTCGTTCGCCGACATCAGCATTTCGGCGTGGATGTGCCTGGCTTACGTGTCGCTGTTCAGCATGCTGATCGGCTTCGTGTTCTGGTATCGCGGTCTGGCCCAGGGCGGAATCGCAGCGGTCGGGCAGTTGCAGTTGCTGCAGCCTTTTTTTGGTCTGGCACTGGCGGCGACGTTGCTGCATGAGCAGGTCAGTGTCGGCATGCTCGGCGTCACGCTGGGGGTGATTCTTTGCGTGACCGGAGCGAAGAAATTCGCCAGGTAATGTTCAGTGTTCGGCTTTCCATTGCCGTGGACTGAGACCGGTCTTGCGCCGAAATGCCCGGGCCAGCGCCGACGGACTTTCGTATCCAACCTCCTCGGCAATCAATGCAATCGGGCGGCCTTCGCGCAGGCGTTTCTGCGCAAGACTGACGCGCCAGCTCAACAGGTAATCGGCCGGCGTCTGCCCGACCACGCGGCGAAACTGCTCGGCAAAACCGGCGCGGGACTGGTTCGCCGCCGCCGCGAGATCAGCGACACTCCAAGGCTTGTGCGGCTGCTCGTGGATCAGGTTCAAGGCGCGAGACACGCGCGGATCCGCCAGCCCGGCCATCATGCCCGGTTGCTGATCGCGACTGCCGATGAGATGGCGCAGCAGCAGAATCACCAGCAATTCAAACAGACGATCCATCACCGCCACGCGCCCGCAATGCCCTTCAAAAGCTTCGTTGAACAGCCAGTCAAGGGTGCTGCGCAATTCCGGGATATCGGTGAGTTTCAACACCAGATAGTCCGGTAACGCGGCGGCCAAGGCATTGCCCGAGCCACCGTCGAAGGTCAGCGAGGCGCACACCACTTGGCTGGCCATGGCCTCGTCGGCAAACATCCGGTGAGTGAAAGGCCGGGGAAAGAAAATCAGCGACGGTTCTTCCAGGCGAATTTCCCGCTCGTTGCCCGGTTTGAGCAGCAACGCCCCGGCTTGCAGAACATGCACATGGCCGACCGGTTCGCCTTCGTGAACGCTCACGCCGCAAAACGCGCCGCTATGGAAGGTGCCGGCGTTCACACCGAAATGACTAAGTAATGTGGAAAGGCGATCCATGGCTGACTCCCGAAGGCATATCTGGACGATCTGCCGCATATCCTCGACTATTTGCCGCCAAGGCGCCATTGGCAGCCCCTAAGATCTCTCCATCGCCGCTGCACTTCGCTGCGGAATTTCGGAGAATCACCATGAGCCGCATCCCTGCAATCAGCCTCGACACCGCCACCGATGCCACCCGTCCTGCACTGGAAGGCGTGAAGAAAAAAATCGGCTTCCTGCCCAACGTCTTCACCACCCTCGCCCAAGCGCCGGTTGCATTCGACACTTACCTGCAAGCCTCGGCCATCCTCGGCAAGACCTCATTGAGCGGCAGAGAGAAAGAAGCCGTTTACCTCGCCACTTCGCAGGTCAACGGTTGCGACTATTGCCTGTCCGCACACACCGTGTTTGCCGGCAAAGCCGGGCTGTCGGCGCAGGACATCATCGCAGCACGTCAAGGCGAACTGAATGCCTACGCCGCCCTCGCCCGCCAACTGACCGAAACCCGTGGCCACTTGAGCGATGAACAATTGGCCGCTGCCCGCGCTGCCGGTATCGATGACCGCAAGATCATCGAAGTCATTGCCCTGGTGGCCGTGCAGACATTGACCAACTACCTGAACAACACGGCGCTGACCGACATTGATTTCCCGACCGTCGAGGCCTGAGCAGTCGCTCACGATCCGAAGATAAAACCGGTGGCGAAAAGGCGCTCTTTTCGCCACCGCTGTTTTTTGCTGCCATGATGTACGTCAGAATAATTCGCAGCGCAAACAGTGTCTGGTGCGCTGAAACCAAACAGCCTGTGCGCAGGTCTTTGTTCTCAGACAAATGCCCCGGAAAGACACGAACCCCATGACAGACTGGTTGCAAGACAACGGCGAGATGGCCGGACAGATCCGCCGTCACGACTGGGCAAATTCGCCCCTCGGCCCGTTGGAACACTGGCCCGATGTACTCAAGACCACTGTCTCGCTCAGTCTCGCCTCGCATTTCCCTCAGGCGATCGTCTGGGGCCCGCAACTCATCACTCTCTACAACGACGCTTTCGTGCCGATTCTCGGCGACAAGCCGCATGCGCTCGGACGTTCTTTCAGCGACATCTGGAAGGAAGCCTGGCATGAGATCAGCCCGATAGCCGAGGCGGCCTATGCCGGCCAAGCCACCTACATCGAAAACTTTGCCCTGAAGATCGAACGCGGCAACGGTCCGGAGCAGGCGTTCTTCACTTTCTGCTACAGCCCGATTCGTGACTCGCTGGGCAATGTCGTCGGCATGCTCGACACGGTCACCGAGACCACCCAGACCGTTTATCTCAACCAACGCCTGGCCGTCCTCGATGCCATCGGCGAAGCGGTGACCAATGCCACGGATGCGCAAGCAATCCTGGCGGCGAGCACCCGGTTGATGGTCGAGCAGTTGCAATTGTCCAACTGCGCGTACGCCGACATGGATGCCGACGAAGATGGTTTCACCATTCGCGGCGACTATGCAGCGCCGGGTTCGCCGAGCATCGTCGGCCACTACCGTTTGCGCGATTTCGGTGAGAAGGCAGTGACTCTGCTGCGCGCCGGGGAACCGCTGGTCATCCATGACAACCGCAGCGAGCTACCACCGGAAGAGTCGGCGACCTTTCAGGCCATCGGTATTACCGCGACCATTTGTGTACCACTGATCAAGCAGGGCCGTCTGACCGCATTGATGGCCGTCCACGACAAAGTGCCGCGGGTCTGGTCGCAATTTGAGCAGGCATTGATGAGCGAAGTCACCGAACGTTGCTGGGCGCACATCGAGCGAGTGCGCGCCGACGCCAACGTGCGCGAGGGCCTGCTTGCATTGGCTGAACTCAATGCCACGCTGGAGCAACGGGTCGAAGAGCGCAGCCTGCGTCTGGCCCAGGCCGAGTCGGCGTTGCGCCAGTCGCAGAAGCTCGAAGCCATCGGCCAATTGACCGGCGGCGTCGCCCATGACTTCAACAATTTGCTGACGATCATTCGTTCGTCGGTGGATTTTCTGCGCCAGCCCAACCTGCCGGAAGAACGCCGCCAACGCTACATGCGCGCGGTGTCCGACACCGTTGAGCGCGCCTCCAAGCTGACCAGCCAGTTGCTCGCCTTCGCCCGCCGTCAGCCGCTCAATCCGCAGATAGTCGACGCCGGCGAACGTTTGGCCAACATCGGCGAAATGCTCGAATCGGTCACCGGCGCGCAGATTCACGTGTGCGTCGAGCGCCCGGATCACCCCTGCTACATCCGTGTCGATCTCAGTCAGTTCGAAACAGCATTGATCAACATCGCCCTGAACGCTCGCGACGCCATGAATGGTCAGGGTGAACTGAAATTGCGCCTGGAGTGCCATAAAGCGCTGCCGCCGATTCGCGGCCACGCTGGGTCCAGCAGCCATTTCGTGTCGATTGCCCTGGCCGACACCGGTGCCGGCATCGACGCACACACCCTCGAACACATCTTCGAGCCGTTCTTTACCACCAAGGCTGTCGGCAAAGGCACGGGGCTGGGGCTGTCGCAGGTGTTCGGCTTCGCCAAGCAATCGGGCGGCAACGTCGATGTTTCCAGCGTCCTTGGTCAAGGCACCGAGTTCACCTTGTATTTGCCGCAAGTGCCGGCGATCGAGGCAGAAATGGACGAGGCAGAGGACGATGGCGAGGTGCAGCCGGCCTGCGAAAAACGCCGGGTGCTGGTGGTAGAAGACAATCTCGATGTCGGCCGTTTCGCCAATCAGATCCTCCAGGATCTGGGCTATGAAACGGCGTGGGCGACCAACGCCGAAGAAGCCCTGCAGTTGGCCGGTAGCGATGCCAGCGCGTTCGATGCGGTGTTTTCCGACGTAGTCATGCCGGGCATCACCGGTGTCGCGTTGGCCAAGGAACTGCGCCAGCGCCGCCCCGATCTGCCGGTGATTCTCACCTCCGGCTACAGCGAAGAACTGGCCCGCAGCGGGTACGAAGGTTTTGAATTTCTCGCCAAGCCCTACTCCGCCGAACAGGTCTCGCGGATTCTCGGCAAGACCTGGCTCAAGGACGCAAAACCAGCGGCGTCAGTCGTGATCGACGCCGGCGCGCTTGAGTAATTTCTTGCAGCGTTCCGACAGATGAAACACCTGTAGATGCTTGCCCGCCTTGGCGTAGCGTTCACGCAGGGTTTTCAATGCGGCGATCGCCGAGTAATCGACAAAGCTCAGGTGTCGGCAGTCGAGAGTGACTTTGGCCGGGTCGTTGGCCGGGTCGAACTGATTGAGAAACGGCGTGGTCGAGGCAAAGAACAGCGTGCCGTGCAGGCGATAGAGCTTGCTGCCGTCGGCCTCCAGATGTTCATCGGCATACAGTTCGCGGGCCTGCTGCCAGGCGAAGTTGAGCGCAGCGATGATGATCCCGCACAGCACGGCCGTGGCCAGATCGGTGAACACGGTGATGGTGGTCACCGCGATGATCACCAGCACATCGTGCAGCGGCACCTTGTTGATCACCCGCAACGACGCCCAGGCGAAGGTCTGCTGCGACACCACGAACATCACCCCCACCAGTGCGGCCAGCGGAATACGCTCGATCAGCGGTGACAGAAACAGAATGAACAACAGAATCAGCACACCGGCAACCACGCCGGACAAGCGTCCGCGCCCGCCGGAGCTGAGATTGATCACGGTCTGCCCGATCATCGCGCAACCGCCCATGCCACCGAACGCCCCGGACACCATGTTCGCCGCGCCGAGCGCTACGCACTCGCGATCCGGATAGCCACGGGTTTCGGTGATCTCGTCGGTCAGGTTCAGTGTCAGCAAGGTTTCCAGCAGGCCGACCATCGCCATCAGGATTGCGTACGGAGCGATGATGCGCAGGGTTTCGAAATTCCATGGGATGTCCGGCAAAGCGAAGGTCGGCAGACCGCCGGCAATGTGTGCCATGTCGCCGAGGGTGCGGGTCGGCAGGCCGAACAGGTAGACCAGCAGGCCGACACCCAGGATCGCCACCAGCGCCGGCGGCACTGCTTTGGTCAGGCGCGGCAGGATGTAAACGATGGCCATGGTCAATAGCACCAGCCCGGTCATCAGATACAGCGGCGTACCGCTGAGCCAGTGCTCGCCGCTTTTGAAGTGCTCCAGTTGCGCCAGGGCAATGATGATCGCCAGGCCGTTGACGAAACCGAGCATCACCGGATGCGGCACCATGCGCACCAGTTTGCCCAAGCGCAACAGCCCGAACGCCATCATGATCAGACCGCCGAGCAGCACCGTTGCCAGCAGATATTGCACGCCGTGTTGCACCACCAGCGCGACGATCACCACCGCCATCGAACCCGCCGCACCGGAAACCATGCCCGGTCGACCGCCAAACAACGCCGTCAGCGTGCAAATGATGAACGCGCCGTACAGGCCCATCAGCGGATTGAGATGCGCGACCAGCGCGAAAGCAATGCATTCGGGCAACAGGGCGAACGAGGTGGTGAGTCCGGCGAGGACATCGGCGCGCAGACGAATCGGTTTCATGGCTTACCTGACTGAGCGGCCGCTGGGCACGGCTGCTGTTTTCGCGAAAAAAGAGGGAGGCGAATGTTACGGAATTGTTCAGCCTCGGGCCAGTGAAACGCTGACATGGGGGGCGCGGGCCTTATCCTTGCAGGCTTGTCCATCGAATCGAGTCGCAGCATGTCAGCGTTTCTGTCCGCCCGTGATGTGTGTCAGCGCCTGCGCGAAGCTGCGCTGGGCGTGCTTGGGTTCGAAGTCTGCCAGGTAATGTCCGAGACCGGGCTGATTGCCGTTGATATCGACGGCTGGCATCTGCGGTTGGACTTCGCCGAGGGACACTTGCATCACTGTGAATACGCGCGCAACTGCGCCGGGGATGAAGCGACGCTGGACACTTGGCAGCGTTATGGCACGGACCCGGTGAGTCTGCTCAGCACGTGGGAATTGGCGCAGATCGAGCGGTTATTGCGTGAGGCGGATGGAGTTGTGGCTCAGGGCATCATTTCCAGAACCAGAGACGACTGACTTTCGTGCATGCGGTCATACCAGCCCTGCAGCACATCGGGCAGCCGCTTCTTCCACTTCGCCACGTTGGTGTAGTACCGCAGATGTTCATGGCTCTGGTCATCGTAGCTTTTGAAGATCAGCCAGACCTGCGCGTCGGCCGCGCTCATCAGGATGCCGATGCCGCCGAGACCGCGCATCCACATTTCTACAACCTGAGCATCGGGCACATCTTTTGAGTCTTCGCCGACCTGCAAGGAACCGGAGGTCTCTACCAGTTTTTGGTAGTCGGTCTTGAGCAGCGAACGCAGTACCTGATCTTCTGCGGGCGTGCGAGCCAGACCCAGGCTGAGCAGATCGTAATCCAGCTTCAGCGGTTGTTCGGAGGCGACATACCGACCGGCGTAATACACGCCCATGCCTCCGCCGCAGTCGGAGTCCGCACCGGTTTGCGTGACGTTCAGTACGCCATTGATGGGCGTGAAAGCGAGTTTGCAGGCGTCCTCGGCGTACACGGCTGTTCCATCCTTGAGTATGGCAACGCCAGTCAAGTCTCCGGAATTGGCGCCCTCGCCTGCCGAGATATCGATGGCGATATGCGTGGCATTACGACGTTGGGTGACAAGGGTCGCCGAGGTCGAGGTGCCGCGCGGAATCAGTTGCCAGGTGGCATCCCAACTGAAGGGCTGAACCGCGTGTTCGAGCTCAGTGAGGCGCATCAGGTATTCGCGCCGAAGACACGCGCTCAGGGCACCGCAGGCGTTGCGGCTTTTCAGCCACTGACGCTGGTCGGTTTTCAGCATATTGGGATCGGCAACTTTGCCCAGCGTGGTCCGCCATTGCTCGGCGAGCTTGTCGTCAAGGGTTGAGAGGTAGGGATCAGTGCAGATGGCTTTTTCGGTTTTGCTGGTGGCGTCGGTGCAATCGAAACTGCTGGCATGGGCGGTGCAGGCGAGGACGAGAGATGTCAGCGCCACGGCGTGACGCAGGTAGATAGCGAACATCGAGAGATTCCATTCTTCGGGCGGCGGGGATTATGCCAGTGCTGCTGCCGTAAATCGCCGCTGTCGTAGAGCCTGCTCACCCCTGTGGGAGCGAACCTGCTCGCGAAGGCGGTATATCAGTCGGTTTGATGTTGGCTGTCACAGCGCTTTCGCGAGCAGGCTCGCTCCCACAGGGGTTTTATGTGGGTTCAGATGGTGATTTGGGCTGCCGGTTTGACGTCGATTCGTGCCACGGAACTGGTCAGGGCGGCGAAGTCCTTGTTGTGTTCGGCAATGATGTCCTCGGCGCTCATGTTGCCGTTATCGACCGTTGAATGCGCATCTCGCGCGACGACGATGTCGTAGCCCAGTGAATGCGCGCTGCGCACCGTGGCGTTGACGCAGTAATCGGTTTGCAGGCCGCAGATGATCAGGCGTTCGAAGTCCTCGCTGGGCAGCAGCTTGCCGAGATCGGTCTGGTAGAAAGAGTCCCCGGTGGTTTTGTCTACGCGCAGGTCTTTCGTAGAAGTCAGAAGGTTTTTCGCCAGTTGCCAACCCTCAGCACCGCGAACAAATGAGCCGTCCTTTTCTTCGTGCTGAATCAAAACCACCGGAACGCCAGCCGTACGGGCGCGTTGGCTGAGATCATTGATCGTGGCGATCACGCGGTCGATTTCAAAGCACTGATATTCACCAGCACACAGCGCCTGCTGGACGTCGATGATCAGTAATGCGGTGGTCATGTCGAGCCTTCCTTGATCAGTCCTTGAGAATAGGGCGGACCTGCGCCCGCCCCTTTTTACTCCGCTCAGTAACCCAAAGACAAGCCGGTATTGCGCCGTGGATCGTTGGCGCCGTAGAAGCGATTCTTGCCAACCGGTTTGCCGTCCAGTGACGGCGCGCCGACCAGAATCGCGGCGATGTGGTTGGCATCCTGCGGGCCGGCAAACTTGTGGCCCCAGCTTTCCAGGATTTTTTTCGTATCCGGGCTGGCGGCGAAGTCTTCGAGGTTGGTTTCCTCCGGCATCCACTGCTGATGGAAGCGCGGCGCGTCGACCGCTTCCTGCAAGCCCATGCCGTAATCGATGACGTTGAGCATGGTCAGCAAGGTCGCGGTGATGATCCGGCTACCACCCGGCGTGCCGACCACCATCACCACTTTGCCATCCTTGGTGACGATGGTCGGACTCATCGACGACAGCGGCGCCTTGCCCGGTGCGATAGCGTTAGCCTCGCCTTGAACCAGCCCATACATGTTCGGAACGCCGACCTTGGAGGTGAAGTCGTCCATTTCATCGTTGAGGATCACCCCGGTCTTGCTCGCCATCACGCCCGCGCCGAACCAGTCGTTGAGCGTGTACGTCACCGAAACGGCATTGCCCCACTTGTCGACAATCGAATAGTGCGTGGTGTTGCTGCCTTCGTGGGGCGCTACACCGGGCTTGAGCTCAGCCGACACGCCGGCCTTCTGCGGCTGGATGGCGTTGCGCAGTTTGGTCGCGTAATTCTTGTCCAGCAGATGCTCGATCGGATTCTTCACGAAATCCGGATCGCCGAGGTAGCTGTTGCGATCAACGTACGCGTGGCGCATCGCTTCGATCTGGTAGTGCATGCCCTGAGCGGAATGGAAGCCCAAGTCCTTCATCGGATAGCCTTCGAGGATATTCATGATCTGGCAGATCACCACCCCGCCGGAGCTCGGCGGTGGCGCCGAGACCACGTGATAGCCGCGATAATCGCACTCAACCGGGGCCAGTTCGCGAGTCTTGTATTTGTCCAGGTCGGCCTGGCTGATGATGCCTTTGTTGGCCTGGCTGGAAGTGACAATGGCATCGGCGACCCAACCTTTGTAGAAGCCGTCGGCGCCCTTGTCGGAGATTGTCCGCAGGGTTTTCGCCAGATCCTTTTGCACCAGTTTCTGCCCGACCTGCATCGGCTCGCCGTTGCTGAGGAAGATCGAGCCGGAATCGCGCATGTCCTTCTTGAACACATCCGTCGCGTATTCGAGCAGCTCGACATCGCCCTGCTGCAATTCGAAACCGTCTTCGGCCAGTTTGATCGCCGGGGCAATCATCTCCTTGCGCTGTTTGGTGCCGTATTTGCTCAGCGCCAGCTCCATGCCGGACACCGTACCCGGTACGCCGACCGCCAGGTGCCCGCGCGTGCTCAGTTCCGGAATGACATTACCGTCCTTGTCCAGATACATGTTGGCGGTCGCTGCCAGCGGGGCTTTCTCACGGAAATCGAGGAAGGTCTTGCGCCCGTCCGCCAGTTGTATGGTCATGAACCCGCCACCGCCAAGGTTGCCCGCAGCCGGATAGACCACCGCCAGCGCATAGCCCACGGCCACTGCCGCATCCACGGCATTGCCGCCGTTTTTCAAAACGTCGACGCCGACATGGGTCGCCAGATGTTGCGCGGTGACCACCATGCCGTTTTCCGCCGCAACCGGCGCCACTGATGCCGCGTGAGCCATGAGACAGCTGAGCGCCAAGGAGGTCGCAATGAGCGATCTGGCCAAAGGTTCGTACTTCATGAGTCGATCTCTTTTTGTTTTTGGGGACTGCGCAAAACGCAGGGCAACACTTCAGGAGCAACAAGCAGTATGGCCGGCTTTGCGTATTGCGCCTCCCTGTTCAGCCAGTATGCTGAGCCATCGCAGCCGTTGGCAGCTCCTGCCCGAATCAAGCGAAGAGGTTATTCATCGCTGCGTACTGCAACAGCATGATGGTCTTGGCATCGCAGATCTCGCCGCGTTGAAACGCTGCCAGTGCCTCATCGAAGCCCCACTCGAGCACTTCCAGTTCTTCGGTTTCCTCTTCAAGGCCACCACCGTCGCTGACTTTGGACGCCGCGTCGTATTCAGCGATAAAGAAGTGCAGTTTCTCCGTCACCGAACCGGGACTCATGTACGCCTCGAATACTTTTTTCACGTCGTGCACGCGGTAACCGGTTTCCTCCTCGGCTTCGTCACGAATGCGCTGCTCGGGCGCGGCACCTTCCAGCAACCCGGCGGCCACCTCGATCAACAATCCATCGTGGCCGTTGACGAACACCGGCAAACGAAACTGGCGGGTCAGCACCACCGTGCGCTTTTCGCGGTTGAACAGCAGAATCGCCGCGCCGTTGCCCCGGTCGTATACCTCGCGGGTCTGGCGCTGCCATTCGCCGTTGTTGCGGTGGTAATCGAAAGTGATTTTCTTCAACAGATACCAGTCGTGGGACAACACCTGAGTGTCGACGATGTTGACCCGTTCGGCTGTGTTGGACATCGCGTCTGATCCTGTCTTCATGGGGGGACTGCCATGGTCGATCAATTGCGCCGACAAAAAAAGCCCGGCAGCGCTACCGGGCTCGTTCAGCCTGCGCGGTTACTGAAAGTCGACGTCGAAGGCCTGGTAGAAGGCGTTGCCGGTATTGGCGACGATCCACATCAGCACAATGACGTGATGACCCTGCTTGTTCGCAGGCAGCTTCACTTGATGATCGACCTTGGCCTTCAATTCGCCGGCATGGCTGTAATACGGCACTTGCGGGTAGAAATCTTCGAAGAACGGCTGGGTTTCCAGCTGCGCACGGCTGATGCGTTGCTGTGGATCCCAGCCGTCTTTGGTGATCAGCCAGCGATAACCACGGGTGGTGTGCGGCGCGGTGTACGCCCAGCTGACCTCGAGAATCTGCCCCGGATCGACATTCAGCAGCGGCCAGTTGAATGAACGGCCGAGCTTCTTGCTCATCTCGTCGTCGGTGTAATTGACGCAATCGCGGGCATCGGTCTTGCCGCCGCTGAGAATGTAGCCATCGGCCGGCGGCGCGACGCTGTCCGAGTCGGTCTCGAAAGGTTGCGGGAAAGGTCCGGCGTCCATGGCCGGAAAGTTCTTGCCACCTTCCATTTCATTGACTTGCCAAGCGCCGAGCAGGCCGAGGTCGATGGCGACCGCGCCGCGACTCGCTGGCGAGATGACACGACCGTGTTTGAGTTGGGTTTGTGGGATTGCCTGATTCATCTTGCTCACTCCGTTGATTTGAGAACTCTCCTTCCCGAGGAGAGGCCTTCAAGCTAACGGAGGTGAATTTTTTGTCCATCGGCGCTTTTGTCACAGTCCCAGTGTGCAAGACGTAAAAAGCCCGGAAACACTGGATGCATAACCAGTGCTCGACGACGCATCGCACTCAACGTGTAGCTGAACACCTACACGCCGAGTCGCCTTTGGTCATTCAGACAGTTGCGCCTGATACTCCTTTTCGTACTGCCCGGCGAGTTGGCTTTTCTGTTTATCGTCGAGCAGCTTGCCGGCCATCTGGAAGAATTTGTGCTCTTCTTCCTCGAGGTGGTGATGAACCTTGTCGGAAAGCTTTTTGGCCGTGGCCAGCCAGGCAGGACTGGACATTTCGGTCTCGTCGAGCTCTTCCATCATCTCGTCCATTTCGTGGTGTTCGGCGATGGCGTGGCGGCTCAGGTCCACGCCTTCATCGATTTCCATCAACGGAATGTAGAAATGCCGCTCTTCAGCGGTTTCATGCGCTTGCAGTTCTGCTTTGAGCTGCTTGTAGGCCTCGACTCGCTCAGGGCTGTCGCCGCTGGTCGCGATCAAAGCCTTGGCGTAAGTGCGCTGGCGCTCGTGGCTTTCGCGCAGGGCTTCAAAAATATTCACGGGATTTCCTCATCAATCGCGCTCAGGGAAAGACGCGATAAAAGCCTAGACCGCAACGCTGGTTTGACGGTTCCGCTTGTTCGATCGAAGGGCTTGGAGGCGTTTGCCCGGACGGGTTAGGCTGGGCGTTCAATTACACAAGGAAGTCATGCATGAATTTGCGTATCGAGTTGACGCAGAGCCCTACCGAGGAACAGCGTCAGGCCATTCTGCAGCCGCTGATCGAATACAACGATGCTCAAACCGGCGGTTCGAAATCCGAGCCGTTCGCCTTGATGGTCAAAGACGAAAATGGCGAAATACTGGGCGGTTTGTACGGGCGAATGATTTTTCGCTGGATGTTCATCGAGCTGCTGTCCGTGCCGGAACAGGGTCGCGGAAAGGGTATCGGCTCGAAATTGATGGCTCAGGCGGAAGCCTTGGCCAGGGAAAAGAATTGCTACGGCCTCTGGCTCGACACGTTCGATTTTCAGGCGCCGGAGTTCTACAGGAAGCTGGGGTTCAGCCAGTTTGGGGAAATCGTTGACTACCCACCGGGGCACAAGCGGCACTACTTTCAGAAGCGCCTGATCGATTGAGTCATGCCGTATTCGCGAGCAGGCTCGCTCCCACAGTGCAATGCATTACAACTTGTGGGAGCGAGCCTGCTCGCGAAAGCGTCAACCGCTTCACCCCATAATCACAGGCAGGTCGCCATCGCCGCCATCCGCCGCATCGCGACAAAATCACTCTTCTGCGCGTAATAGTTCAAGGTCGTACCTGACGCTTCGGTGATCACATCGACAAACGACTCTGCCGAACGCGTATAAACCGTAGTGCCGCCGGACTTGCGCGGTTCCAGATAGGCCGCCGCGTCGACGCCAAACACCGCTTCGTCCTGCCAGGCGAATTGCACGCACCGGGCGACGTCTTTCTCCGGCTTGTCCGAGGTCAGGACCTTGTCCGGGCTCTTGCTGCGAGCATCGTTCATCACCGAACCGGCGCACCCGGCCAACAGGGCCGCCGCCAGCACTACCATCAGCATTCGCATTGCATTTGCTCATCGAGAAAAAAGCGGACTGTAGCACTGCGACGCGGCAAATCGTTCTGCTTTACTGTTTTTATGCGCGACATGCGCAAGCAGGTGCGGCACCCTATGGTCATCAGTCACACAAGGAAATTACATGGCGCCTAGCGACCAGCGACATGAACAGGCTTTGAAACTGTTTCTCGATGCGCGACCCGAACTACGTGAAACCCTCGACCATCTCAACCCGCTGCTGGCTCAGGCCAAGGGCGAAACCCAGGCGCAGTATCGCGAAGAACGCTTGCATGAGGCGTTTGAGGAAGAAGCGGAGAGACAGAGGTTGTTCGCCTGGGAGCTGACGTTGCAGTTGACCGCTGCTTCGCCCGAGGAATATCAGGCGCAACGGCTGGAAGTGCATCGGGAAGTGGCGGAAATGGCGGGGATGGGCTGGATCGAGTATTGCGAGCTTTACGGCATCACCCCGTAATCGATGTAGGAGCTGCCGAAGGCTGCGATCTTTTGATTTTGCTTTTCAAAATCAAAAGATCGCAGCCTTCGGCAGCTCCTACAAAGGTATCTGCGTAAAACTCGGGTTTCGCGGCTGTCGCAATAAAGCTTTATCATGGCCGCAGTTTCGCTGATCGAGTCCATCATGAAGTTCGCCATCGCGCTGTTTTCCGCCGCCCATGCGCCCTCCTCGCGCCGTGCCTTGCTGTTTGCCCAGGCCGCGCTGGCCGGCGGCCATGAGATTGTTCGGCTGTTCTTCTATCAGGACGGCGTGTTCAACGCCTCCGATGCGGTGGTGACCCCGCAGGATGAACTGGACGTGCCCAAGCAATGGCGCGCCTTTATCAACGAAAAGCAACTTGACGGCGTGGTCTGCATCGCCGCCGCTCTGCGCCGTGGTGTGTTGAACGAAGAAGAAGCCAAGCGTTACCAGCGTGAAGCGATTTCGCTCAGCACGCCGTGGGAATTGTCCGGTCTGGGTCAATTGCACGACGCCGTGCAGGACGCTGATCGGCTCATCTGTTTCGGAGGCGCTTGAACATGGCCAAATCGCTGTTGATCATCAGCCGCCAATCGCCTTGGTCCGGCCCCGGCGCGCGGGAAGCGCTGGATATCGTGCTCGCCGGTGGCGCCTTTGATCTGCCGATCGGTTTGCTGTTTCTCGATGACGGCGTGCTGCAACTGGCCGCTGGGCAGAACGCCAGGGCCTTGCAGCAGAAAGACCTCAGCGCCAATCTGCAGGCGCTGCCGATGTTTGGTGTCGAAGAGCTGTTCTATTGCGCCGAAAGCGCCAATGCTCGCGGTCTTGGCAACCTGTCGCTGGACGAAGCGCAGCCGCTTGCTGCTGAACACATCACCGCCCTTATTGACCGTTACGATCAGGTGATCACCCTCTGATGTCGACTTTGCATGTGTTGTCTCATTCCCCGTTCGGCGACGATCGTCTGAGCAGTTGTCTGCGCCTGCTCGGCAGCGCCGACGCTGTGTTGTTGTCCGGCGATGCGGTGTATGCGATGCAACCGGACACTGCGCCGTTCGCTGCTCTGCAAGAGCGACCAATCAATCTGTTCGTATTGGTTGAGGACGCACAGGCGCGTGCGATCGAGGTTCCAGACTGGGCCGAGGCCATTGACTACCCGGCCTTCGTCGAACTGTCGATCCATCACGCCAAGGTCAACAGCTGGCTATGAATTCAATGACCGTCGGCGCCCGCGCCATCGAACTGGACAAGGACGGCTTTCTCGTTGACCTCAGCGACTGGTCGGCTGAAGTCGCCAGCGCCCTCGCCGCCGCCGAAGACATCGAGTTGACGCCCGAACACTGGGAAGTCCTTGAGCTTCTGCGTAGCTTCTACGCCGAATTCCAGCTATCGCCGGCCACGCGTCCGCTGATCAAGTACACCGCGTTGAAACTCGGCGCCGACAAAGGCAACAGCCTGCACCTGAACCGACTGTTCAAAGGCACCCCTGCCAAACTCGCCGCGAAACTGGCGGGCCTGCCCAAACCGACGAATTGCCTATGAACGACTTTCCAGCATTGACCCTCGAAACGCCTGCCGAGCACCCGTTCGCGCAATTCGTGCGCATTCTCGGCAAGGGCAAGCGCGGCGCCCGCGACCTGACGCGCGAGGAAGCCCGCGAGGCCATGGGCATGGTGCTCGATGACAAGGTCGAAGATACGCAACTGGGTGCCTTCCTGATGTTGCTGCGGCACAAGGAAGAAAGTGCCGAGGAAATGGCCGGTTTCACCGAAGCCCTGCGCGCACGCTTGCACGCGCCCGCATTGAATGTCGACCTGGACTGGCCGACCTACGCCGGCAAAAAACGCCACCTGCCGTGGTATCTGCTGGCGGCCAAGTGCCTGGCGCAAAACGGCGTACGCATCTTCATGCATGGCGGCGGCGCGCACACGGCCGGGCGTCTATACAGCGAACAACTGCTGGGCGAACTGAACATTCCCCTGTGCCGCAATTGGCAGCAGGTCGGCGCGGTACTGGACAACGGCGGCCTGGCGTTTATGCCGCTGGTGGACTGGGCGCCACAGTTGCAAAAGATGATCGACCTGCGCAATACCCTGGGCCTGCGGTCGCCGATCCACTCGCTGGCGCGGATTCTCAATCCGCTCGGCGCACGTTGTGGCCTGCAAAGCATTTTCCACCCGGGCTATCAGGCGGTGCATCGCGATGCCAGCGGCTTGCTCGGCGACACGGCAATTGTGGTCAAGGGCGATGGCGGTGAAATCGAGATCAACCCCGACGCCACCAGCCACCTTTATGGCACCAGCGGCGGTCAGAGCTGGGATGAAGAATGGCCGCAGCTGTCAGCGCAGCGCCATGTCAAACCCGCCTCGCTGGACATCGAGCACTTGAAAGCCGTGTGGCGTGGCGATGTGGTCGACAGTTACCCGCAAATGGCTTTGATTGCGACCATGGCCCTCGCCCTGCGCGGTCTCGGTCAGAATCGCGAACAGGCCTTCGCAACCGCAGAACAGTATTGGGCGGCGCGTAACACATCGATCTAACCGATCATTAGCGCCCGATCTTTGCGCTTTTTGTTCGAACTCATCGGAATAGACTCGACTCCAACGAATATTGGTTTTGGGAGTCTTGATCATGGGTTTACTCGTCGACGGCCACTGGCAGGACAAGTGGTACGAAAGCAGCAAGGACGGCGCGTTCCAGCGCGAACAAGCGCAACGCCGCAACTGGGTGACCGCCGACGGTCAGCCAGGCCCCAGCGGTGAAGGCGGTTTCACTGCCGAAGCCGGGCGCTATCACCTCTATGTTTCCCTCGCCTGCCCTTGGGCGCATCGCACGCTGATCCTGCGCAAACTCAAAGGGCTGGAAAGTCTGATCGACGTGTCGGTGGTCAGCTGGCTGATGCTGGAGAACGGCTGGACTTTCGACAAAGCGCTCGGCTCGACCGGCGACAAACTCGATGGCTTCGACTTCATGCATCAGCGCTACACCGCTGACACGCCTGATTACACCGGGCGCGTGACGGTGCCAGTGCTGTGGGACAAGAAACTCAAGCGCATTGTCAGCAATGAATCGGCGGAAATCATCCGCATGTTCAACAGCGCCTTCGACGGGCTCACTGGTAACGATCTGGACTTTTATCCGGCGCCGCTACGCAACGAGATCGATGCGCTGAACGAGCGGATCTACCCGGCGGTGAACAACGGTGTCTATCGTGCCGGATTCGCCACCTCGCAACAGGCATACGAACAGGCGTTCGATGAAGTCTTCGCCGAACTGGATCATCTGGAGCAACTGCTGGGTGCCAATCGCTACCTGAGCGGGGAATACCTGACCGAGGCCGACGTGCGCCTGTTTACCACGATGATTCGCTTTGACGCGGTGTATCACGGGCACTTCAAGTGCAACCTTAGGCGGATTGCCGATTACCCGAACCTGTCGAACTGGCTGCGCGAGATGTATCAGTGGTCGGGAATTGCCGAAACCGTGGATTTCCAGCACATCAAGCATCACTACTATGGCAGCCACAAGACCATCAACCCGACCGGCGTGGTGCCGAAGGGGCCGCAGCAGGATTTCAGCGTAGCGCATGATCGCGAGCGGTTGATCGGGAAAGGGGTTTGGCGCCGGGGTTGATTAGCTCGGTGTTTTCGAGACCCCGTTCGCGAGCAGGCTCGCTCCCACACCGGATTTGTGCATGACACAGATCCAATGTGGGAGCGAGCCTGCTCGCGAAGGGAACGACGCGGTGTTTAGACCTGCGCCTGCGCCCCTTCAAACCACGCCAGCTTCTCGCGAAGTTGTACCACTTCGCCGACGATCACCAAGGTCGGTGCATGCACTTCATGCTCCGCCACCATTCGCGGAAGATCCGCCAGCGTGCCGGTGAAAACCCGCTGATTGACTGTAGTGCCCTGCTGAATCAACGCCGCCGGGGTATCCGCCGCGCGACCATGCTTGATCAACTGTTCACAGATGATCGGCAAACCCACCAGGCCCATGTAAAACACCAGCGTCTGCGCCGGGGCGACAAGATCGGCCCATGGCAGATCGGTGGAACCATCCTTCAAGTGGCCAGTGACAAACCGCACGGACTGCGCATGGTCACGGTGGGTCAGCGGAATCCCCGCATAAGCCGCGCAACCGCTGGCCGCCGTAATGCCCGGCACTACCTGGAATGGAATACCGTGGGCCGCCAGCTCTTCGATCTCTTCGCCACCGCGGCCGAAGATAAACGGATCGCCGCCCTTCAACCGCACCACACGCTTGCCGGCCTTGGCCAGATCGACCAGTTGCTGGTTGATCTGATCCTGCGGCACGGCGTGTTCGGAGCGACGCTTGCCGACATACACCCGCTCGGCATCGCGACGGCACAACTCGAGAATCGCCGGCGCCACCAGGCGGTCATAGAGCACCACATCGGCTTGCTGCATCAGGCGCAGTGCGCGGAAGGTCAACAGATCCGGATCACCGGGGCCGGCACCGACCAGATAAACCTCGCCAGTGGTGACCATGGGCTCGCCATCGACCTTGGCCTGCAACAGGCGCTCGGCTTCAGCGCCCTGCCCGGCCAGTTGACGATCGGCAATCGGGCCTTGGAAAACGTCTTCCCAGAAGCCGCGACGCTGCTGAACATCCGGAAACAGGTTTTTCACCTGATTGCGAAAACGCGCAGCCAATCCAGCCAACTGACCGTAAGTCGAAGGAATCCAGGTTTCGATTTTCGCGCGGATCAGGCGCGCCAGTACCGGCGCATCGCCGCCGCTGGACACGGCGATGATCAACGGCGAGCGATCGACGATCGCCGGGAAGATCACGCTGCACAAGGCCGGCGCATCGACCACGTTGACCGGCACGCAACGACGGTGGGCGTCGGTGGAGACTTGCGCGTTGAGCGTTTCGTCGTCGGTAGCGGCAATGATCAGCCCGCAACCGTCCAGATCCGTTTCGGCGTAACCGCGCAACAGGCATTCACCGCCGCTGGCAGCGACCAGTTCAGCCAGTTGCGTTTCGATTTCAGGTGCGACCACCCGCAGCAGCGCACCGGCATCGGCCAGCAGGCGGGATTTGCGCAAGGCAATTTCCCCCCCACCGACAACCAACACACGACTGCCGCGCAGGTTGTGAAACAGCGGCAGATATTTCATTTAGCCGATGACCTCGAGGCCACCCATGTACGGCTTGAGCACGTCCGGTACGCGGATAGAACCGTCGGCCTGCTGGTAGTTTTCCAGCACGGCAACCAGAGTACGACCGACCGCCAGGCCGGAACCGTTCAAGGTGTGCACCAGCTCGGGCTTGCCAGTTTCCGGGTTGCGGAAACGCGCCTGCATGCGACGCGCCTGGAAATCGCCGCAGTTGGAGCACGAGGAGATTTCGCGGTATTTGTCCTGGCTCGGAATCCACACTTCCAGATCGTAGGTCTTGACCGCGCTGAAGCCCATGTCGCCGGTGCACAGCGCCAGGGTGCGGTAAGGCAGACCGAGCAGCTGCAGGACTTTTTCAGCGTTGGCGGTCAGGCCTTCCAGCGCTTCCATCGATTGCGATGGCTCGACGATCTGGACCATTTCGACTTTGTCGAACTGGTGCTGGCGGATCATGCCACGCGTGTCGCGGCCCGACGCACCGGCTTCGCTGCGGAAGCATGGGGTATGGGCGACGAACTTGATCGGCAGCAGTTTCGAATCGACGATTTCGCCGGCAACGATGTTGGTCAGCGACACTTCGGCAGTCGGGATCAGGTACAGATCGGCTTCGCCTTCGCGGGCAATCTTGAACAGATCCTCTTCGAACTTTGGCAACTGGCCGGTGCCTTGCAGCGCCGGAGCCTGAACCAGATAAGGCGTGTAAGCCTCTTCGTAGCCATGTTCGGTGACATGCAGGTTGATCATGAACTGCGCCAGTGCGCGATGCAGCCGCGCGATCGGGCCACGCAACAGCGCAAAGCGCGCGCCGGACAGCTTGGCGGCGGTTTCAAAGTCCAGCCAGCCGAACTTTTCGCCGAGGGCAACGTGGTCTTTGACTTCGAAATCGAACTGAGTCGGCGTGCCCCAGCGGCGCACTTCGACGTTGTCGTCTTCGTCCTTGCCGACCGGAACCGACTCGTGCGGCAGGTTCGGGATACCGAGCAGGATCGAATCGAGTTCGGTCTGGATCGCATCCAGCTCGACCTTGCCAGCGCTCAGCTCGCCCGCCATGCGCTCGACGTCCGCCATCAGCGGCGCGATGTCTTCGCCACGCTGCTTGGCCTGCCCGATGGATTTGGAACGCGCGTTACGCTCAGCCTGCAGTGCTTCAGTGCGGGTCTGGACGGTCTTGCGCTGTTCTTCCAGCGCTTCGATGCGCGCGGTGTCCAGGGCAAAGCCACGGGAAGCCAGGCGGTCCGCTACGTCCTGAAGGTTGCTACGTAACAGTTTGGAATCGAGCATGTCGGTTTCTCGTTATCAAAGTTTGGTCAGGGACAGGCCGGCCCACGTCGCGAGCAGCCCGCCGAATACGCTGAGTGCGGCATAGCCCAGGGCCAGCAACACTTGCCCGCTTTCCAGCAGGCGCACC
The DNA here is from genome assembly GCF_004307595.1 of Pseudomonas sp. Sample_23. Taxonomy (NCBI): domain Bacteria; kingdom Pseudomonadati; phylum Pseudomonadota; class Gammaproteobacteria; order Pseudomonadales; family Pseudomonadaceae; genus Pseudomonas; species Pseudomonas sp. Sample_23. The sequence continues at coordinate 7,436 of NZ_RCNX01000021.1, read as the reverse complement.
GTATCCAGTGAAAAGGATGAAAAAGTCGTCAGCCCCCCGAGGAAGCCGACCATCAACCCGGCGCGTACTTCGATCGGCACCTCCGGGCGTATCAGAAACAGGCCGTACAACACGCCAATCAGCAGGCAGCCCACGATATTAACGGCCAGCGTCGCGGTATAGAAGTGCCGCGGCCAATTGGCGCTGACCCAATTACCGGTGGCGAAGCGCAACAAGGTGCCGGCAACACCGCCGACCGACACTGCAAGGATCAATGGAAGCACTATTTTCTCCGCTGCCGAGGGCTCAGACGATCGAGCTGAGCGAGGTGATTGAGCTTCTCGCCGATCTTCAACTCCAGGCCACGGGGCACTGGCTGATAGAACGGAATCGGCTCGAGTTCTTCCGGAAAATAGTCTTCGCCGGCGGCATAGGCGTCCGGCTCGTCGTGGGCGTAGCGGTATTCGTCGCCATAACCCAATTGCTTCATCAGCTTGGTCGGTGCATTGCGCAAATGCAGCGGGACTTCCAGCGAGCCGTTCTCAGCCGCTGCGCGCAGCGCGGTTTTGAAGCCCATGTACACCGCATTGCTTTTCGGTGCGCAGGCCAGATAAGTAATGGCCTGGGCGACTGCCAATTCGCCCTCGGGGCTGCCGAGACGCTCCTGCACTTCCCACGCCGCCAGGCACAGGCTCAGCGCACGCGGATCGGCATTGCCGATGTCTTCGCTGGCCATGCGCACCACGCGGCGGGCCAGATAAAGCGGATCGCAGCCGCCGTCGATCATCCGCGCAAACCAGTACAACGCGCCGTCAGGGTTGGAGCCGCGCACCGATTTGTGCAAGGCCGAGATCTGGTCGTAGAACGCTTCACCGCCCTTGTCGAAACGCCGACGGGTGTCGCCGAGCAGGCTTTGCAGCAGGTCGATGCCGATTTCGCTGTTGTCTTCGGCCAGATCGGAGGCGTTTTCCAGCAGATTGAGCAGACGCCGGCCATCGCCATCGGCGGCCGACAGCAGCATCTGGAAGCCTTCATCGCTCAGGGTCAGGTTGCGCTTGCCCAGCCCGCGCTCTTCGGTCAAAGCCCGATGCACCAGTTTGCGCAGCGCCGCTTCGTCGAGGCTTTTCAGCACGTAGACGCGGGCACGCGATAACAAAGCGTTGTTCAGTTCGAACGAAGGGTTTTCGGTGGTGGCGCCGATGAAGATCAGCGTGCCGTCTTCAACGTAGGGCAGAAACGCGTCCTGCTGCGACTTGTTGAAACGGTGCACTTCATCGACAAACAAGATCGTGCGCTTGCCGTACTGGCCGGCCTGCTGCTTGGCAATTTCAACGGCCTGGCGGATTTCCTTGACCCCGGCGAGCACCGCCGAAACCGTCTCGAAGTGCGCATCGGAGACTTCTGCGAGCAAGCGCGCCAAGGTGGTCTTGCCCACGCCCGGCGGTCCCCAGAAGATCATCGAATGCAGCGCGCCCTGCTCCAGCGCCTCACGCAGAGGCTTGCCGCGAGCGAGCACGTGTTCCTGACCGACGTACTCATCCAGATTGGCCGCACGCAAACGCGCGGCCAAGGGTTGGGCAATCGGTGCACTGCGAAACAGATCCATCACGTAGCGTTGAAACCTCTGATTTTCTGAAATCTGCTGAAGAACCTGTGGTGAGGGGATTTATCCACGTTGGGCTGCGAAGCGGCCCCAAAAGCGACGACTGCTGCGCAGCCGGACTGGTATAAATCCCCTCGCCACAATAGCCCCTCAATAGCAGGCCCTCACCACAAAGGCCCTGACACAAAGGGCCGGTGTTTATTCCTGGATAACGTCGGCACCCTTGGGAATGTCGAATTTGAACTTGGACGCTGGCACCGCTTCGTTGGCCTTGACCCCGGTAAACAGGATATTGGTGCGCTGGCCGACGCTGTCAATCAGTTGCATGTCATTGAGCAGGCCGTTGCGGAACGACAGGCGCAGGTTGTCGAACAGGGTGTCCTTGGTTTTCGGCTTGAGAGTGAAGTCGATCACGCCGCCCGCCTCTTTCGCGCTGATATCGAAGCTCTGGCTGATTTTCGAGACATCACCGGACAGCAACAGCGCTGGCGTCTGGGTCAGGCGCTCGTCGAGCTTCTTGATGGTTGCCTGCTCCAGATCCGGGTCCCACAGGGTGACTTTCTTGCCGTCGGAGACCATGGTCTGCTCGGCCGGCGCGTTGGTGTGCCAGTAGAACAGGCCCGGACGCTGCAGGGTCATGTTGCCGGTGGTTTCCTGCAACTGGGTGCCGGTGCCGTCGAGGGTCAACTGCGAAAAGTTCGCCGACAGGGTTTTCGATGTTTCGAGCAATTGGGTCAGACGCGCCACGTCCTTTTCATCGGCGTGGGCCGTGAGTGTGGTCAGCGCCAGTACTGGCAACAGCATGCGGATAAGGCGCATGAGAGTCCTCTTGAATAATCGTGGGAGAGCGGGTGGTGCGTCATTGCGCCACCCGCGTCGTTGCGTTTCAGTCGCGTACCGGGCCCGGGGCCAGGACTTCACGCGAACCGTTGGTGTTCATTGAGGTAACAACGCCGGCCATCTCCATCGCCTCGATCATCCGCGCGGCGCGGTTGTAGCCGATCTTCAGCTTGCGCTGCACAGCGGAAATCGACGCGCGACGGCTTTCGAGGACGAACTGCACCGCTTCGTCATACAGCGCGTCGGCTTCCGGATCATCACCGTCACCACCACCGCTACTGCCTTCAAAGCCGCTGCCTGCCTCTTCGACACCGTTGAGGATATCGTCGTTGTATTCCGGCGCGCCGCGCAGCTTCCACGCTTCGACCACGCGGTGAACCTCATCGTCGGAGACGAATGCGCCGTGGACGCGGATCGGCAGACTGGTGCCCGGCGGCATGTAGAGCATGTCACCGTGACCGAGCAGTTGCTCGGCGCCACCCTGATCGATGATGGTCCGCGAGTCGATCTTGCTCGATACCTGAAACGCCATACGGGTCGGGATGTTGGCCTTGATCAGACCGGTGATCACGTCCACCGACGGGCGCTGGGTCGCGAGAATCAAGTGAATCCCTGCTGCACGCGCCTTTTGCGCAATACGGGCGATCAGTTCTTCAACCTTCTTGCCGACGATCATCATCATGTCGGCGAATTCGTCCACCACTACGACGATGGTCGGCAGTTTCTGCAGCAGCGGCGCTTCGTCATGAATGCTTTCGCGCTTGTACAGCGGATCGCTCAACGGCTCGCCGGCATCCTGGGCTTCCTTGACCTTGGCGTTGAAGCCGGACAGGTTACGCACGCCCATTTTCGCCATCAGCTTGTAGCGACGCTCCATCTCGGCAACGCTCCAGCGCAAGGCGTTGGCAGCGTCCTTCATGTCGGTCACAACCGGACAGAGCAGGTGCGGAATGCCTTCGTAGATCGACAGCTCAAGCATTTTCGGGTCGATCATGATCAGCTTGGCGTCGTCAGGCCCGGACTTGAACAGGATCGACAGGATCATCGCGTTCACGCCCACCGACTTACCGGAACCGGTGGTACCGGCCACCAGCAAGTGCGGCATCTTCGCCAGGTCAGTGATGACCGGCTTGCCGCCGATGTCATGACCGAGCGCCAGGGTGACCGGCGATTTGAAGTTGTCGTACTCGGGGGTCGACAGCACCTCGGAGAAACGCACGATCTGGCGGTCTTCGTTGGGAATCTCGATACCGACGGTGGTCTTGCCCGGAATCACCTCGACGACCCGCACACTGGTCACCGCCAGCGAACGCGCCAGGTCTTTCGCCAGGTTGGCGATACGGCTGACTTTTACCCCGGCGGCAGGCTGGATTTCGTAACGGGTAATCACCGGGCCCGGGTGGATAGAGTCAACGGTGACTTCGACGCCGAATTCCTTGAGCTTGATTTCCAGCAAGTGGCCGACCGCTGCCAAGGATTCAGGCGAATAGTTGAGCTGTTTCTTTTCCGCAGGATCAAGAATGGAGATCGGCGGCAAGGTGCCTTCGACCGCGCTGTCGACGAACAACGGCGCCTGCTTCTCTTTCTGTACGCGCTTGCTCGGCTCTGGGGCCTTGGCCGGTGCCGGCGCGATCACCGGTGGCACCTGCTTCTCGCGGTCGGACATGTGCTTGCTCAGCGCTTGCTCACGCTCGATCAGGCGTTCCTTGACCTTGGCCTGTTCACGCTTGTCGGTGACAGTCGGTGCGACCACATCGTGGACGCGGTCATCAACCTCACGCAGTTGCGCGACCAGTTGCTTGCGCTCGGTGCGCGCCGACCACCAGCGGTTGAGCGCGCCCTGGAACAGTTCGAACAGATCGAGGGTGATCTTGCCGGTGACGTCCATCACCTTGAACCACGACAGGTCGGTGAATACGGTCAGGCCGAACAGGAACAGCGCGATGAACAGCAGCGTGCTGCCTTGAATGTTCAGCGCATTCTTCGCCAGATCGCCAAGGCTTTCGCCCAGGGCACCGCCAGCGCCGGCCGGCAGACCGGTCGCGGCATGGAAATGAATGTGCGCCAGCGCAGCACCGGAGAGCACGAGGAACACCAGACCGATCAGGCGCCAGGAAAACAGCCAGCCGCTCCACTGCCATGGCTCGTGACGTTGACGGAAGATCTGGTACGCCTTGACCGCCAGCAGCAACGGAAAAATATAGGCGAAGTAACCGAGCACCATGAACAGGATATCGGCGCTGTACGAGCCGGCCGGGCCGCCGAAGTTCTGCACATCGTCGATCTTGCTGTTATGGCTCCAACCCGGGTCGTCCTTGCCGTAAGTCAGCAAAGCCATCATCAGGAACAGGCACAAGGCGCCGATGGCGATCAATGCACCTTCCTTGAGCCGGTAGTGCAGTTGCTGGCGCCAGAGCGGAACGACTGTTTTGGGTGCTTCGGTGGTCTTCTTCAAAACGCTTCTTTTCCTGCGCCCGAGGCGCGTCCATCTATTGAATGACGATAAAAAACTGCCCAATCCAGGCAGGTAAAAAAGGTGAAAAGCTCAACTGGGACTACTTTTAACACTGTGCCACTGGTTTTATAAACACAGCCATAAACACTGTGCGCAGCGAAAAGACCGTCACAACCCGGCATTGTACGGGTTTGTGCGCCCGACGCCATGTTTCAGCCCCCAGCCTTGAGCATAGCCAATCGCACACGCAACGCCTTGCAATTGGAGCATGCATTGCCTTTTGTGACAAAGGCTTATGAGCTGTATTTGATGAACGTAGCGAACCTGGCCGGATTGAGCTCACAGGAATGCTCAACAGCATCGACACGGCGACGCTTACGACCACGGGCGACACATCAAGTTGCAGCTCAATGCTCGCTGCACCAGACAACTGTGCAGGACAGCGGCGCCGTTTCGCGGCAAACTCTTTCGCGGGGCCTGCACGCCCCCTGACCGCCCTCCCCTTCTGCAAGCCTGGATGCCATGCTGACTTGGTTACAACGCAATTCCCTGACCTTTCCACCACTGGAAAAAGCCATGCGCGAGCCGAACGGATTGCTCGCCGCCGGCGGCGATCTGTCCGCCGACCGCCTGATCCAGGCCTATCGCCATGGCTGCTTTCCCTGGTTCTCCGAAGGCCAACCCATTCTCTGGTGGTCGCCAGACCCTCGCACCGTGCTGTTTCCCGACGAACTGCACGTCTCGCGCAGTCTCGGCAAGCTGCTGCGCAAGCAACGCTATCAAGTGACTTTCGATCAGGATTTCGACGCCGTCATCCGCGCCTGCGCTGCCCCGCGTGACTACGCCGACGGCACCTGGATCACCGAGGCCATGCAGGATGCTTACGTAGAATTGCATCGGCGCGGTTTCGCTCATTCGGTTGAGGTCTGGGACGAGGGACAGCTGGTCGGCGGCCTGTATGGCCTGGCAATGGGCCAACTGTTTTTTGGCGAGTCGATGTTCAGCCGTGCCGACAACGCGTCCAAATACGGCTTTGCCACGCTGGTGAAGCATTTGAAAGCCGCCGGGTTCGTGCTGATCGATTGCCAGATGCCGACCGATCACCTGCACAGCCTCGGTGCGCGATCCATTCCGCGGGGCGAATTCGCCGACTATCTGCAGCGCCATCTCGACCAACCGAATTCGGCGACCTGGGTTTGCTGAGCGACTTTTGCGCAGGTGGCTTACACTTAATCCACCAGCTTATCCCGAGGGTTGATTCATGACCGAGTTGGCGCGTTTGAAGTTTTATGCCACTCAGCCCCACTCTTGCAGTTATCTGCCCGAGGAGCAGGCCACGACGCTGTTTCTCGACCCGAGTCAGCCCATGGATGTGCATGTCTACGCAGACCTGTCGGAAATGGGCTTTCGTCGCAGCGGCGATCATCTGTACCGGCCGCATTGCCAGAATTGCAATGCGTGCGTGCCTGCGCGCATTCCTTCCGCCCAGTTCATCGCCAATCGCCAGCAGAAGCGTATCTACAAACGCAACGCGGATTTGCAGGTGCAGCCGGTCAAACCGCACTTCAGCGAAGAATATTTCGACCTGTACCAGCGCTACATCGAACAGCGCCATGCCGACGGCGACATGTACCCGCCAAGCCGTGATCAGTTCTCGACGTTCCTGGTGCGTGACCTGCCCTTCTCGCGCTTCTACGAGTTTCGACTCGACGGACGGTTGCTCGCGGTGGCGGTCACCGATCTGCTGCCCAACGGCCTGTCGGCGGTGTACACCTTCTACGAACCGAACGAAGAACGCCGCAGCCTCGGCCGTTACGCAATCCTCTGGCAAATCGCCGAGAGCCAGCGTCTGGGCCTTGAGGCCGTGTACCTCGGTTACTGGATCAAGAACTGCAAAAAGATGAACTACAAGACGCAATATCGACCCATCGAATTGCTGATCAATCAGCGCTGGGTCATCCTGAACTGAACCTGCGGCCTAAACCCCTTGGCGTAAACACCATTTTTCGGGCACAATGCACGCCGCTTTTGCCTGGCGCAGTTGCACCGGGCCATTCATTGGATACCGAGGGCTTTACTGCATGTCGAAAGAAGACAGCTTCGAAATGGAAGGCACTGTCGTCGACACCCTGCCCAACACCATGTTTCGTGTGGAGTTGGAAAATGGGCACGTCGTAACCGCGCATATTTCCGGCAAGATGCGCAAGAACTACATTCGTATTCTTACCGGTGACAAAGTGCGCGTCGAGCTGACGCCCTATGACTTGAGCAAAGGGCGGATCACTTACCGCGCTCGTTAATCAAGTCAATACAGAACGCCCGGGTAATGCCGGGCGTTTTTGTGTCTGCGTTTTGAGGTTTTGGGGCTGGCGGTTTCGCGCTTACAGCATGCAAATCAAAAGATCGCAGCCTCCGGCAGCCCATAGGTTGGATCGCGTGAATTCGATAGAAACGGGTTGACCTGCGGGCCGCCTTCGCGAGCAGGCTCGCTCCCACAGAAAAGCAAGCAGCGCAGCTGCCCGCGGCGAAGCCGCCCCACTCAACAATGAGCGCAAGCTC
>NZ_RCNX01000008.1:0-2771 GCF_004307595.1 Pseudomonas sp. Sample_23 | reverse complement strand
AAACCCGATCACTGAACATTCAGCGACCGCACCACAATAGAACCCGCCCCCAAGGCGCACAAGCCGGCGGATTCTGGCTTGGCTGTAGGCAATGGCGCAAGGATTTGTAGCCTTGAGACCGTATCCGCAGGTGTCTTTTAAACAGCTTCGTTTAAATCAAAGAATTGCGCCGAACCTGATGGCCTCATCGCGAGCAGGCTCGCTCCCACATTTGGAATGCGGTCAAGTTGTGGGAGCGAGCTTGCTCGCGAAAGAGCCATCCGGGCCAGCAGAAAAACCTTGATCACACACGCTATTTAAATCACTGGAATTTAAATCCGTCCCTTTTATTTAGTTCGCTTTGGTGCGCTATTCGTCAGGCAATAAAGGCAGCTTCCGTCGTCGGCCTACGAAAGGATAAGTACCGCTGGCGCTAGTTAGGCCGATTGTCAGCCCGCTATGTCGGTGGTCTACGGGGGCGGGAGGAACGGCGTTACCGTTCGAACGTAGAAAGCTGATTTGGGCCTGATCGTTGACGGCAATCGTGCCGTAAAAGTTAGGAGACACCTGACCTAGAAAACTCGATTGAAATTGAAAACTGATAGGGGGATTGAAGATTTGCGTATCAGTCCTTGTAAACGGAACAGGCTCCAAATTCAGATCTCGCAGGGCGGCGTGCGCCGCGCTCCAAGTCAAAGCTCGGGAATCAGCGAATAATTCGTACACATTGGAACACCTCACCGGATACTGAGCAGTTCTCCCCGCTGCATCTCGCACTTCGATCACAGTTGACCCATTTGAGACAGAGTAGACCTCGCCCGTCGTGAAGTTGACGGTTGCGATGTGCACGTTGTGAGAGGTGAAGGTAAAAGGCGGGGTTCCATCAACTGGAAGCCGAGTTGCATGGGACTGTGGAGACTTATAGCTGGTTCGGGTCCAGTCTGGCTGATAAGTGGATTGCGGGGACATATAGTAGTTGAGGCCGTCGAGCAGCATTTCCGACGGATCTATCTTCAATGGCTTGGCCACACTCACCGTATAAGTACGCACCCGAAGTGGCACCGCTTTTGTCTTGTCCTTAACCCCATCAAGATTGACCGCACAAACCACTCTCAACTGGCTTCCATCTTTCAGGTTTTTCAACCACTCGACTTGCGCCAGCAACGAAATCCTGTCGGCCAGTTCACTGCGCCCGCCTGACGAGATTTCGTTGGTTACCGGGTTCCCATCCGCGTCAACGCCTTCAAAATCAACCCAAACCGGATGGGTCTGTTGCATCAGTGGAATTTTTTCCGAGAGCACCCGCGCATCATTCGGTAGTTCCGGAACATTGAGCTGCTGCCCCATTTCCCCCGCAATATTCGGAGTCGGCAAGCGCGGGTCGTCCACCGCGATTTTATCGATGACCACCTCCAGAGGAGGGGATTCGCCGCTGGGCACGCCATCTCGAATCAATACCCACGACACCTGGATTGTTTTGCCTTGATGAGCGAGGAGGAACGCCACGCTGAATGTGAAATTGGCGCGTTGGTTGGTGTTGAATGCCACTTGCGGAAATGATGAACCCGGTAGGCCATCGACAATCTTCAGCGTCGCCTTGTCGTTTTCCAAAGCGGCTTTGAACTCGGCCCGCACCCTCACGCCGCCTTCACTTGCCAGCACATCGATTGGGGAGACGGCGTTAACGAGTGTAGGAGGCTCTTGGGAGATCTTGTCCAGATCCACTTCCACGAACACGGCATCGGACCAGGTTGGAGGGCCGGACGGGTTGGTCAGGTAGTCGACAACGCGATATTTGATTTCGAAGGTTTTATCGTTGCCACCCTCGATCAGCTTGTCTTTCGGGATGTCGATCACGACACTTTCTGGCACGGGAGGCGGGGGAGACACACTGCTGGGTATGAGCTGATATATGTGATGGACGCCATTGCAAGACACAAAAATCAGGTCATACCACTGCACGTTGGCGTAGGTGGCAGTCACCTTGAACTTGTCAGCTTCCGCCTGGTTGATGACCTTGTGGCTGACGGTGAGATTCAATACCGGTGGTAAATCACCGGGCGGAGAGGTTCGATGGTAGAGCACCAGCTCAGGTGTGAGTTCATCATTCCCGGACGTGCGCTCAATGTGAATTTTGATGCGGTTAAGGCCTTTTTGCAGTGAGCCGGCAGGCAGGCGCAGAGGCGTATCGTCGCTTTCCTTGCCCTCAGCGATGGTGGTGCTAGGCCCTTTGTTGTCGTTGATCAGCGGGATGAGCTTATCGTTCTTGGTCTGATTTAAGTAAGCCAGCATGAGGATCAACAAGCCCTCGGTTTCATTGGCTTTCACAATGGTGACGCCGCCATGGACGTCTGCCATTGCAGGTTCCAGCTCAACCATTTCGGGGGCTTGCGGGCGGGTCAGTGCAAACGGTTCAACGAAGTTACGGACGCGGCTCATTGCATTCTCCTTGCATGACGTAGGAACGCTCTTGCTGCATCTAATGCGAGACCGGCCGGGCCGTCACCTGTCAACTCTGACAGGTAGGAGGGGGTTTGCGATGAACGGTCATGAAGAGTGTTCCCATGCACAAAGGCATGCAGACGGGACGCTCCGGGTCCCATCGGGAGCCGAACGCGGAGCGTCCGTTGAGGCATTCCCACGCAGGAGCGTGGGAACGATCATCGGGCTCCGCTACTGCGGCAACTCCAGATTATCCAGCACCCGATTCACCGCCAATTCTCCGAGCATGATCAGCTGCGCAATCCCCATCAGCGTCCGGCGTTGCGATGGCTTTACCAGCCCGGCGAATT
>NZ_RCNX01000088.1:0-130668 GCF_004307595.1 Pseudomonas sp. Sample_23 | reverse complement strand
AAGGTGGTTCGGATCGTCTGATCGAACGCCGTGTTGCCGAAGGTGGCTCGGATCGTCTGATCGAACGCCGTGTTGCCGAAGGTGGTTCGGATCGTCTGATCGAACGCCGTGTTGCCGAAGGTGGCTCGGATCGTCTGATCGAACGCCGTGTTGCCGAAGGTGGTTCGGATCGTCTGATCGAACGCCGTGTTGCCGAAGGTGGCTCGGATCGGCTGATCGAACGCCGTGTTGCCTGATGCATGACTGCAAGCGCAACACCGCAGAGAAACCCGGCTCCCGCAGCCGGGTTTTTTATGTCTGCGTGTTTTATCCGGCCTTGGCCATGCAGCGCTTGTAGCGCTCGTCCACGCGCTTGGCGAACCAGGCTGTAGTGAGTTTGCGGGTGATCTTCGGACTCTGCAGCACAATCCCCGGCAATACCGCGCGCGGTAACGCCTTGCCTTCGGCCCGCTCCGCCAGTTCGAACACGCGCTGATAGAGTTTGGTCTCTTCGAATTCCAGGGTTTTGCCCTTTTCCAGTTGATCGCGAATCGTCGGGTTGCGCATGCCCAGCGACTTGGCGAGGGTGCGCACCGCCAGTTCGGTACTGCCGGGCATGATCGAGTCGTAGCGAATCAGGTCGCCGTCCAGGGTCAGCGGGATGCCGGAAGCGCGGCTGACCGCATTCTGAAACGCGGCATTGCGACTGGCGTACCAGCCGGCGTTGAAATCGGCGAAACGATACAACGGCTCACGGTAACTCACCGGATAACCGAGCAAATGGGCGATGCCGAAATACATGCCGCCGCGCCGGCTGAACACTTCACGACGAATTGTGCCGTCCACCGGGTACGGATAATCCTTGGCGTGCTCCTCGGCGAATTCGATGCTGACCTGCATCGGCCCGCCGGTGTGCACCGGGTTGAAGCCGCCGAACAGCGTGCGGCCCATCGGCACCATGCCGATGAAGTCGTCGAAAATCGCGCTCAGCTCTTTCTCACTGCGCGCCGCATTCAGTCGTTCGCTGTAGCTCTTGCCGTTGGGCGAGCGCACTTGCAGAGCGCCGCTGACCAGCAGGCTGGGGATGTGCACCTTGGCGGCGCGGCGATCGATTTCGTCGCGGGCGATCTTGCCCAGGCCGGGCACCGTCGGGTCGGCCTGGAAAGTCGATTCCTGCTCGGCCACGGCCAGTACCGAACACAGATTTTGCGTGGTGGTGTTGATGCCCTGTGCGGCGAACGCGGCGTAGATGTCCGTGGCCCAGCCCTGACGGTCGGCAGTTTTCGCCGGCAACAACCGAACGATTTCCGCCTTCACTTCGGCCGGCGGACGCGGCGCCGGTTCGTTGCTGCGCTGGCTGGCGCAACCGGCGAGCAGCAGCACGGCGCCGAGAGTAATGAGTAATCGCATGTTGCTCCATCCAATCAAATTAGCCACAACACCATACACAACCCCCGTAGGAGCTGCCGAAGGCTGCGATCTTTTGATCTTGCTTTTTGCAGATCAGATCAAGATCAAAAGATCGCAGCCTTCGGCAGCTCCTACGCGCTGATGACAAACTGATTGCAAAACGTTACTGCGAAACCCTATCATTCGCGCCTGGAGTCGCATTAGCGCAAGGAGTTCCGCGCCGCCCTTATTTTTTCATTGGCCGTTCGCCTCCAGGTATCCGACATGCCCGCTTCAGCTCGACTCGGCGCTCCATTTCGCCCGACTTTGCTTGCCCTGCTGTGCTCCCTGACCGTTACCGCCCACGCCGCTGAAGACAACAGCAAAGCGCTGTTGCTCGACGACGTCAACGTCAATGCCCAGGCCCCGACACCCAACGCCCTGCCCCCGGTCTACGCTGGCGGTCAGGTTGCGCGCGGCGGCCAGTTGGGCGTGCTCGGCAATCAGGACATGATGGACGTGCCCTTCAGCGCAGCGTCCTACACCGAGCAATTGATCCAGGATCAGCAGGCGGAAAACGTCGCCGATGTGCTGCTCAACGATTCCTCGGTGCGGCAGGCCTCGGGCTTCTCCAACCAGGCGCAGGTCTTCATGATTCGCGGCCTGCCGCTCAATGGCGATGATATTTCCTATAACGGCCTGTACGGCGTATTGCCCCGGCAGATCATTTCCACCGATGCGCTGGAGCGCGTGGAAGTGTTCAAAGGCCCCAACGCTTTCATCAACGGCGTGACCCCGACCGGTTCCGGCATCGGCGGCGGCGTCAACCTGCAACCCAAGCGCGCCGGCGACGTGCCGCTGCGCCGTTACACCACCGACATCAACAGCGAAGGCCGCATCGGTCATCACTTCGATATCGGCCAGCGTTTCGGTGAAGACAACCGCTTCGGCGCGCGGGTCAACCTGTCGCAGCGCGAAGGCGACACCGGCATCGATCACGAGAACCAGCGCTCGAAACTGTTCGCCATCGGCCTGGATTATCGCGGCGATGCGCTGCGGGTGTCCGGCGACTTTGCCTATCAGAAGGAACGCGTCAACGGCGGCCGCAGCTCGGTCAACCTCGGCACCGCCACGCACATCCCGGACGCGCCATCGGCGGACACCAACTACGCGCCGAAATGGGGCTACACCGACATCGAAGACACCTTCGGCATGCTCCGCGCCGAATACGACCTCAATGACAACTGGACCGCCTACGCCGCCGGTGGCGCCAAGCACACCCGTGAAGTCGGCCGCTACAACTCGACCACGCTGGTCGGCAACAACGGCGCATCGTTCACCACCGGCTCGTTCGTGCCCCATGACGAGGACAACACCAGCGTCATGGCCGGCCTCAACGGCAAATTCAACACCGGCCCGGTCAGCCACAAGCTGAATTTCGGCCTGACCGGGATCTGGGCCGAGCAGCGCAGTGCCTATGACTTCGACCTGACCCGCTACTCGAACAACATCTATCACCCGATCACTACCCCAGCGCCGGTCGGCAACTTCGCCGGTGGCGATCTCAACGATCCAGGCATCGTTGGCAAGACCTTCAACCGCAGCGTGGCGATTTCCGACACCCTCGGGTTCTTCGATGATCGCCTGCTGGTCACCGCCGGTCTGCGTCGTCAGCAACTGGTGGTGCAGGGTTACAGCTACGCCAGCTACGGCAGCGGCCCGCGCTCGTCGAGCTACGACGAGTCGATCACCACGCCGGTGTACGGCATCGTGTTCAAGCCGTGGGAGCATGTGTCGTTCTACGCCAACCATATCGAAGGCCTGGCCCAAGGGCCGACTTCGCCGACCAGCTCCGGCGGTTTCCGCGTCACCAACGGCAACGAAGTCTACGCACCGAAACGCTCCAAGCAGACCGAACTGGGCGTGAAAGTCGACATGGGCACCTATGGCGCGAGCCTCGGTGTTTATCGCATCGAACAGCCAAGCGACGGCTACTGCGAAATCAACAGCGCCACCACCTGCACCTACGTGCGCGAAGGCGAGCAGATCAACAAAGGCGTGGAGATGAACGTCTTCGGCGAGCCGATCGACGGCCTGCGCCTGATCAGCGGCCTGACCCTGATGGACACCGAACTGAAAAACACCCTCAACGGCGCCAACGACGGTAACCGCGCCATCGGCGTGCCGACCTTCCAGTTCAACGCTGGCGTGGATTGGGACGTGCCGGGCCTGCAAGGCGTTGCGCTGAACGCGCGGATGCTGCGCACCGGCGGGCAATACGCCGACGCGGCGAACAACCTCAGCCTGCCGACGTGGAACCGCTTCGACGCGGGCGCGCGCTATGCGTTCAAGGTGTCGGAGAAGGACGTGACCGTGCGGTTCGGCGTCGAGAACGTGGCGAACAAGAAGTACTGGGAATCGGCTCAGGGCGGCTACCTGACCCAGGGCGAACCGCGAGTGGCGAAGTTGTCGGGGACGATCGACTTCTAAGCGCCGGAAAGATCAAAAGCCCCTCACCCTAACCCTCTCCCAGAGGGAGAGGGGACTGATCGGGTTGCTTCGACAATTGAAGCCGACCTGATATTCCGAGTCGAACTCAAATCTTGAAAAGCTTGAAGATCGGCTCCCTTTCCCCCTCGCCCCCTTGGGGGAGAGGGCTGGGGTGAGGGGGATCGATTCGGGCAACACCGAACATCTTCAGCCGAACACCGAACAGCCCCACTCGCCTGACTACCACGCAGCCTTACTCCGTCTGGCCGACCACACTGGCCACCCTCTCCCGCTGATCCATACTTGCTGCACAGCCACAGGAGGACAGCCCCATGAACCGCAGCGACGTGCTGATCATCGGTGCCGGCCCGACCGGTCTGGTCCTGGCGCTGTGGCTGAGCAAACTCGGCGTGCGCGTGCGCATCATCGACAAGACCTCGGCGCCAGGCTCCACTTCCCGCGCTCTGGCCGTGCAGGCACGCACCCTCGAGCTGTATCGCCAACTCGATCTGGCCGACACCATTGTGCGTCGCGGCCATCAGGTCGCGGCGGCGAATTTCTGGGTCAACGGCAAACCGGTCGCGCACTTGCCGCTCAAGCGCATCGGCGAAGGCTTGACGCCCTACGCGTTCGTCGAGATTTTCCCGCAGGACGAGCACGAACGGCTGTTGCTCGAGCGCCTCGAAGACTACGGCGTCAGTGTCGAGCGCAATACCGCACTGGACAGCTTCGAGGAAACCGGCGACACCCTCACCGCCCACCTGCGCCTGCCCGATGGCCGGCAGGAAGTCTGTCAGGCCTGCTATCTGGCCGGTTGCGACGGCGCCCGTTCGGTGATGCGCAAAGCCCTCGACACCGACTTCCCCGGCGGCACCTATCAGCAGATTTTCTACGTCGCCGATATCACGGCCAGCGGCCCGGCGCTGAATGGCGAGTTGCATCTGGACCTGGACCAAGCGGATTTTCTCGCGGTGTTTCCACTGGCCGGCGAAGGCCGCGCGCGACTGATCGGCACGGTGCGTGACGAACGCGCCGAGCGTGCCGAAACCCTGCAATTTGCCGACGTCAGCAGCCGCGCCATCGAGCAGCTGAAAGTGCACATCGAAGACGTACACTGGTTCTCCACTTACCGCGTGCATCACCGCGTGGCCGAGCACTTTCGCAACGGCCGGACGTTTCTGCTCGGCGATGCCGCCCATGTACACAGTCCGGCCGGTGGCCAGGGCATGAACACGGGCATTGGCGATGCAATCAATCTGGCGTGGAAACTCACTGCCGTGCTCAGTGGTGGCGCCGAGCCGAGGCTGCTCGACACCTACGAATCCGAGCGCATCGCCTTCGCTCGCCGACTGGTCTCCACCACCGACAAGGTCTTCAGTTTCGTCACCGCGCAGGGTCGTATGGCCGATCTGCTACGGATGCGTGTGGCGCCGTTTCTGCTGCCGAAAATGGCCGGGTTCGAAGCCAGCCGCGAATTCCTGTTTCGCACGGTCTCGCAAGTCACCCTCAACTATCGCGGCATGCCACTGAGCCAGGGTGAAGCCGGCCACGTGCACGGCGGCGACCGCTTGCCGTGGGCGCATGATGGCGAAGGAGATAATTTCGAGCCGCTACGGCAGCCGTGCTGGCAGGTGCATGTGTACGGCGACACCAGCGACGAGATGATCGCCTGGTGCGCCGAACACCACTTGCCGCTGCACGTCTTCGACTGGCGCCCGGCGTTTGAAACGGCGGGATTGGGGCGCAACGGATTTTATCTGTTGCGGCCGGATACCTATGTGGCGATTGCCGACAACAGTGCCGATCCGAAGGTGATCGAACGCTACTTCCGCGATCACGGTATCCGGCCTTTTCAGTGACCTTCACACCTCGTTGGCCAGCCATTCGTCGGAAAGACCTGAACACCTGTCAACTCTGACAGTAGACGCATTGCGCAGCGCCACCTCTAATCATTGCTCACCGTTTTCAAGGAGCAATCAAGATGGAACTGTCCACCGCAGACCAAGTGCAAGACATAGAGGTCACTGGAACATTAAACGCACTGTTCGAAGTCGCCGACCACCAACCTTTAAATGCTGCTTTGATCGAGTTGCGTTCAACCCAGCGGGTAAAATATGAGTTTCGAGGGAGAACGGAGGCCAACGACAGGTCTTTTATATTTCAAATTTTCAGAGATCTGGAAGATGGAACATATGAAATACATTCGACCTACTACCAGTACGCCGCAGTGTACTTTGCAAATCATGCAGGTTGGACGTACGCATCGCCCAATCAATCAATCTTGCATCTAACGATTTCTGAAAATAAAACTCGTTTCAGTGGAAAAATCAAAGCTGATTTCGATCCAATCGAACACAAAATTGGTGCTCCAACGCTGCATGTCACTGCGTCGCTAGGTGTCAAACTCAGCAAAGCTCTTTTCTGATAAAAATCGAGTCATGGAGACGATCGCAACCTGACGCCTCTGCCTACAAGGAGCAACCATTCCATACAGGCAATGCTGCAAGTTGCGATTCCTTTCTCAGATCCCCGCCAACGCCAGATCCATCGCAAAGTAAGTGAAGATCAGATCCGCCCCGGCACGCTTGATTGCGCCAAGACTTTCGCGCACCACGCGCTCTTCATCGATCGCACCGGCCTGGGCGCCGAACTTGATCATCGCGTACTCGCCGCTGACCTGATACGCCGCCAGTGGCAGGTTCGAGGCCTGGCGAATGTCGCGGATGATGTCGAGGTAGGCGCCGGCCGGTTTGACCATCAGCGCATCGGCACCTTCCTGCTCATCGAGCAGCGATTCGCGCAGGGCTTCGCGGCGGTTCATCGGGTTCATCTGATAGCTTTTGCGGTCGCCCTTGAGCGCGCTGCCACCGGCCTCGCGGAACGGGCCGTACAGTGCCGAAGCGAATTTGGTCGAGTAGGCCATGATCGGAATCTGCGTGAAGCCGGCGGCGTCGAGCGCCTGGCGAATCGCGCGCACCTGGCCGTCCATTGCTGCCGACGGTGCGATTACGTCAGCCCCGGCGCGGGCGGCGGCCACGGCTTGCTTGCCGAGATTGATCAGAGTCTGGTCGTTGTCGACTTCGTGGTTGTGCATCACACCGCAATGGCCGTGATCGGTGTACTCGCAGAAGCAGGTGTCGGACATCACGATCATTTCCGGCACGGCGTCCTTGGCAATGCGCGACATGCGCGAGACCAGGCCGTCTTCGCGCCAGGTGTCACTACCGTTGGCATCGAGATGATGGGACACGCCAAAAGTCATCACCGACTTGATGCCGGCACGGGCATAGCGCTCGATTTCGCTGGCCAGTTTGCGCTCGGGAATGCGCCGTACGCCGGGCATGCTGGTGATCGGCACGAAGTCGTCGATGTCTTCCTCGACGAAGATCGGCAGGACCAGATCGTTCAGGCTGAACTCGGTTTCCTGGAACAGACTGCGCAGGCTCGCATTGCGGCGCAGACGGCGGGGACGTGCTTCGGGGAACTGACTGGACATGGGGCCTTTCCTGAAAACAGCGGATGAGACGAAAGTCGTAGGGGGCGAAGCTTATGCCTTGCGGCGGGTGCGGGACAAACCTGGATCAATCAAGAGAGCGTTACCGGGCTTGTAATAATCCTGCTGCTGATCGCGCATTTCCCCCTGTGGGAGCGAGCCTGCTCGCGAATGCGCCGGGTCAGACATAGAAATGTTGTCTGATACGACGCTTTCGCGAGCAGGCTCGCTCCCACAGTGGCGACTGTGTTGGGTCAGGACGGGATGGTCAGGCCACGAATGACCGCCGGGCGCGCGAGAAACCGCTCCAGCACCCGTGTGACATTGGGGAAATTCTCAATCCCGACCAGATCCCCAGCCTCATAGAAGCCAAGCAGATTGCGCACCCACGGGAACGTGGCGATGTCAGCGATGGTGTAACGCTCGCCCATGATCCAGTCGCGGCCTTCGAGGCGAGTGTTGAGCACATTCAGCAGGCGTTTGCTCTCCTCGACATACCGATCGCGTGGACGCTTGTCCTCGTAATCCTTGCCGGCAAATTTGTTGAAGAAACCGAGCTGGCCGAACATCGGGCCAATGCCGCCCATCTGCCACATCAGCCATTGGATGGTCTCGTAGCGCAGCGCGCCTTCTTGAGCGAGCAACTGACCACTCTTGTCGGCCAGATAAATCAGGATCGCGCCGGATTCGAACAGCGGCAGCGGTTTATCTTCCGGGCCATGCGGGTCGAGGATCGCCGGGATCTTGTTGTTCGGGTTCAGCGAGAGAAATTCCGCCGAGGTCTGGTCGTTGGTGTCGAAACCGACGCGGTGCGGCTCGTACGGCAGGCCGATCTCTTCGAGCATGATCGACACTTTGACGCCGTTGGGAGTCGGCAGGGAGTAGAGCTGAATCCAGTCCGGGTACTGCGCCGGCCATTTCTGAGTAATCGGGAATGCAGACAGATCGGTCATTGGAAGCATCCAGTCACAAATTGAAAACCGATCATAAAGTAGGCCTGCCGCTGCGCCTACACGAACCGTAACATCCTGTCGCTAACCTGCCTGCATGCCCGCAAAGGTTGCCGCTAGAGTGCTGCGCACTGGCCTGGAACGAACCAAACGGCGTTACAGGACTCTGAGTTATGCCTTTCTCGCAGAGGAAGCTGTTCATGACAGGGAAACACCCGGTGCTGGGAGCCCGCGGTGCCAAGGTTTGTCAGCCTTAACCGATTTGCTGAAGAACCTTCAAATTGATGACGAATCTGATGAGTTTCGCCAAACGCTTCAAACATCGCGCGTACGTGGCCCTGCCCTCCCTGCTGGCAGTCAGCGCGCTGTTTCTGTCCCTCGAATCCAGCGAAAGCCGCGCACAACCAGCGGACGGCACGCAGACGCTGGTGTTCCTGCGCCACGCGGAAAAGCCCGAAGGCGGCCTCGGCCAGCTCAACTGCCAGGGCCTGAACCGCGCCATCGACCTGTCGACGCTGCTGCCGGAAAAATTCGGCAAGGCCGACTACGTGTTCGCCGCCAACCCGACGCGCAACGTCGAGGAAGGCGAGCTGGACAATTCCTACAGCTACATTCGTCCGCTGATGACCATCAGCCCGGCCGCGATCAAGCTCGGCCTGCCGGTGAACATCGAGTTCTCCGCCAACGACACCAGCGATCTGGCCCGCGAGCTGCTGGACGAGAAGTACCACAACTCGACGATCTACACCGCCTGGTCCCACGGTTATCTGCCGGATCTGATCAATAAGGTCGCTGGCAACGCAGTGGGCGAGCGGCAGAAGATCACCGATGACTGGGCCGGCGATGACTTCGACTCGCTGTATGTACTGACCCTGAAGTGGCACAACGGCAAGGCCAGTTTGCAGAGCCATGTCTACAAACAGGGGCTGGATAACGGCAAGGACACTTGCCCGACCTGATTTTTGTAGCGCCTGACCTTGCGTCTTCGCGAGCAGGCTCGCTCCCACAGGGAACCGCATTTCAACTGTGGGAGCGAGCCTGCTCGCGAAGAGGCCAGTTGCTTGCACCTCAAGCCTTCTGGCTCACCCTCGCACGCAAATACTCGATCACCGCCCCCCGCTCTCCGGCAAACTCGATCCGCCCGCCCTTCTTCTCGCGCTGGAACACATACATCGGGTCGTAATACTCGCGCAGCAAACCCTCGATCCAGCCGCGATGCAGATCCACCGCACCGCTGCGGCCCTGTTCGGCCAGCGCCTGCTCCATCAACACCAGCATCCGCGAATGGCGCTCACCGCCGAGGCGTTTCTGTACGTTGTTGAGGCTTTCCAGCAGACGTTCGGAGAACAAGGCAAAACCGTTTTCACCGTGCACCGAGGCGAACTCCGCCGACAGATCGATGACGTAATCACGCAGGATCCGTTCGACGCGATCCTCGAAGCGATCTTCCAGCCAGACCATCGGGTGCTGCTGCATGCCCTGATACAGCGGCAGCGGCAAGGCGCAACTGCCGACCACACGGCTCTCGTCTTCGAGCACAAACTGCTCGATCCCGGCATCGCGTTTCTTCAGGAAGTCGATGGCCAGGCGATTCTCGAAATCGATGTTCGACGGTTGCCCGGTGGCACGCTTGCCGAAACTGGAGCCGCGATGGTTGGCGTGGCCTTCCAGATCCACACCGTTGCGCAACTGCACCAGCACTTCGGTCTTGCCGGTGCCGGTCATGCCGCCGAGCAAAACAAAATCACACTGCGCGATGGCTTGCTCAAGGGTGTCGATCAAAAAGCTGCGCATCGCCTTGTAGCCGCCGCCGACACGCGGATAGTCGATGCCGGCCTCGTCGCGCAGCCACTGCTGGGTGATCTGCGAGCGCAAGCCACCGCGAAAACAGTACAGATAACCATCGGGATGAGCCCGGGCGAAGTCGGCCCAGGCCTGGATGCGCTCGGCCTTGACCGAGCCGGACACCAGTTGGTGGCCCAGCTCGATCGCCGCCTGCTGGCCATGCTGCTTGTAGCAGGTGCCGATCTTCTGCCGTTCCAGATCATTCATCAGCGGCAGATTGACCACGCCGGGGAACGCGCCTTTGTGAAACTCGACCGGCGCGCGGGCATCCATCATTGGCCGGTCGTTGAGGAAAATATCGCGGTAGTCGGTGCAGTCGCGGAGCATCAAATCACCTCGACCGCGTTCGTCTGTCGCTCAACCAGTTCGCCGATCGGCGCAAGGTTCAGGCCCAGTTCGGCGGCAACACCGAGGAACTCGTCATTGCCTTCAGGCGTGACCGCAATCAGCAGACCGCCGCTGGTCTGCGGATCGCACAGCACGCGTTTGTGCAACTCCTGCACGCGGCCAACCTTGCTCGAATAGCTGTCGAAGTTGCGCAGCGTACCGCCCGGCACGCAGCCCTGATCGAGGTAGTACTCGACGCTGTCCAGACGCGGCACGCGGTCGTAGGCGATGCGCGCGGTCAACTGGCTGCCGTCGGCCATTTCCACCAAGTGCCCGAGCAGGCCGAAACCGGTGACGTCGGTCATCGCGGTGACGCCGGCGAGTTTGCCGAAGCGGCTGCCAGGCTTGTTCAGGGTGCACATCCAGTCGCGGGCGACACCGACGTCGGCGGCGCGCAACTTGCCCTTCTTTTCGGCGGTGGTGAGGATGCCGATGCCCAGCGGTTTGGTCAGGTACAACAGGCAACCAGCGGTAGCGGTGTCGTTGCGTTTCATGTGGCGCTTTTCCACAAGCCCGGTGACGGCGAGGCCGAAGATCGGCTC
Source organism: Pseudomonas sp. Sample_23 (assembly GCF_004307595.1). NCBI lineage: Bacteria > Pseudomonadati > Pseudomonadota > Gammaproteobacteria > Pseudomonadales > Pseudomonadaceae > Pseudomonas > Pseudomonas sp. Sample_23. The sequence continues at coordinate 119,593 of NZ_RCNX01000088.1, read as the reverse complement.
CGGCGCATCGATCGAATGCCCGCCCGCCAGTGGAATACCCGCCGCGTCACACACCGAGCGACCGCCACGAATCACTTCCCTCGCCACTTCCGGCGCCAGCACATTCACCGGCCAGCCGAGGATCGCGATCGCCATCAACGGATCGCCGCCCATCGCGTAGATGTCGCTGATCGCGTTGGTTGCGGCAATGCGGCCGAAGTCGAACGGGTCATCGACAATCGGCATGAAAAAATCGGTGGTCGACACCACACCACGCTCGGCATCGATCTCATACACCGCCGCGTCATCACGCGAGGCGTTGCCGACCCAGAGTTTCGGATCGAGGTTCTGTGCGCCGCTGCCGGCGAGGATCACTTCCAGCACCTGTGGGGAAATCTTGCAGCCACAACCGGCGCCATGGCTGTATTGGGTCAGACGAATCGGCTCGCTCATGGGAGAGTCTCTGGCAATGAATGGGGCGGATTCTAGCAGAGCGCGAGCGCGCAGATTTTTGTGCTGACCGAGCGGCCCCCTTCGCGAGCAGGCTCGCTCCCACATTCGTACGGTGGTCTCCTGTGGGAGCTAGCCTGCTCGCGAAAGCAATCGAACCTGCCTGCACCGTCCAGTCAGCCCCGCCTGCAAACCTCAGCGAAAATCTGCGTAATCGGCCGATGCGGCTGGCGCTTGTGCATCCGCCGCACTTGTTCACTCAGTCGCAACAACTCTTCACTGGGCTTGGCCCATTGCTCTTCGGGCAGCGGCTCGGACCATGCACGCATGACTTCCGGCAGCGCCTGCTTGCCGATTCTTTCCAGACGGCGCACTTCCCATTCGACCAAACGGTTTGGAATCGTCCATAAAGTCATGACGTGATACAGGTACCAAAAAAATCCCGACAGCGGCGAGCGGCGGCCTTCACGGATCTGCTGATGCATTCGCGCGCGGGCATTGCGGAAAGTGTGCAGGCCTTCGTGGGGCGGGTCGTCCGGGCCTTGCAGGTCTTGCAGGTCCTGGACCAATTTGAGGTCGTTGACTTCGTACTCCATGTAACCGCGAATCGCTTCCCAATGGCTGATCGCGAGCTCCAGGCCGGCGCATTGGAATTCCTGGCTTATGAGATTTTCACCTTGGTAGAAACCGATGCCCATGCCGTATTGGCGATGGATGCCGAACTGGGTGGCGCCCTTGGCTTCGATGATCCACGCGCTGAGCGACTCCCACGGGACAAAGACCGGCTCGGTGGCGCCTTCGGGCATGAAGCAGACTTCGCGGCGTTGGCGGTTGAAGCGGGTTGGGATGAGGGAGAGACGTTTTTTGTGGTGGTGATGCCAGACACCAATACCGATGAGCAAGATCAAGGGACCGCAAATTAATTCATTTTCCAACCCCACTTCGAATATTCCAACCATTGATTCCCAAATCGCCTCGTTTCCATAGCCAAAAAGAATCCCTAGCAAGCCCGTGAACAAAGGAAATAAAACGAGAACCATAAAAGTTCCTGCGGTCGTCCCGCCGAGAATCAACTGCCACGTAAATGCCTCTGGCAATCCGAGACCAAAGTCCATGTAACCTTGGTTCAATTCCCCGATGTGAGGCCCATAAGGTGGTATAGGTGCTGGCAATGGCAAAGGTGATAGATAGGTAATTTTCCCGCTTGGGAACGGCTCAATATCGCCCGCTTTTTTAATCCCCTCATATTCCGAACTGGAAAGAGGATTACTGCGATTATTCAGCATGGTCAGCCCATTCGAGATAGTGAGTTTCTACCAGTAGAACCGGAGGGTTCTCCTTGACCGAACCCGGAACTACTACAGCAAAATGGCCGGTATCCCGGGGGGCGATATGAATCACACGAGTTCGTGACTCCGACTCGCCTTTGCCATTGACGGTCTGGATACATATGGCAAGTTCGAGCGTTTCCTTTGCAGGCGTATAGTCAGAATCGGGACGGATTGGGTACTGAAGACAAAGCACCAAACCATCTGGTGATGACTTCACGATTCGCAGACTGCTCAATATCTCGTCACTGATGACTTCCTTGCGCACTTCCGGCACACCGCGACCGTACAGCGGTGCGACAAGTCGATGGGCACCGATTCCCAAGCGTTGACTCGGTTTACCGTTTAACGGTGGGAGAAGATCATTTAGCGCCAGCCTCGGCAGAACCAAATGAATATCACTGGGTTTGGCGCCAAATAATAAAGTCTTCAGCCAGGTGTCACTGGGATCAGGTCCTGATTGGGCGTAGGGAGCGTGTATCAAAAATGCCAGATAATTTTGATAGTCATCCAGGGAGTGGTCACCGCGCATCTCTTCATCACGGCTCCAGGGCGTGATTTTCAACCACTTGTCGTGGGCAGAAAGATTGTACCGATTGAACAGCCATGTCCCGGCGAACTCTAGCACCGTGAACAACGCACCAGCCAAATTGAATCGAAAAAATACAGTAGAAAGACGTGTGCCAGCGGCGGCCCAAGCAGTTGCTCGCGCCGAACGGTTCGGTGCAGTTAATATTTTAATGGTGGCAGATACTGTATTACCAAACCCGTAGCCACTAGTCGCAATCATGCCTGCCGCGCCCGAGGTCGCCATCGCAGCTGCTCTCTGCTCAGATTGAGTGCCACTTCGAACCGCGTCTTGCCACTTTCGATCTTTTATTCTGAAGCTGGTTAAGGAAGTTCTCAAACTCAAAAGATAGGTAAACATGCCCAACCCAACATGCAACTTTCCCATCTGCACATGAACCTGTTGCAGCGCCTCAACCTGCATACCGGCAATAAGACTCGCGCTTCGAGCCTTGAGCGCTGTATCGGCAAGCCCTTGCGCAGCGGTAAATCCGGCTGCGCCTGTCGCGATAATGGCAGCAAAAAAATCCGCCCGTTTCTTCCTGTCCCTCGTCTGCTTCATCACCTCTCGATAAGCCCCCACCAAATTCACCACCTGCACCAACACCACCAACAACCCCATCCCCTCCGTCCGCACCAGACTCGCCTTCGAAACGCCCGCCACCCCCGCGCGAATATTCTCCAGCAACCCGCGCAATTCCCCGTGCTGCGCCGGCGGAAACACCACCGTCACGCCCGCTTTCGCCGGTGTGGCGCCATACAGTCGTGCCGAGCGATCAGGTAATTCATCAATCGGGCTTAACGCTGCCGCCAGTCTTCCTTCGAACACGGCCAGTTGCGTGCGCACGCGGACGATTTCCTGCTGCAATTCCACCGCCCGGGCGCTTTTGTGGCCCTGGCGGTTTTTGTTGTGGGTGAGCTGGTTGCGTTCGCGGTTGAGGGTTTTCAAGTAGTCGCGCTCGCGCAGCACTTCCTTGATCGTGGCTTGCAGCGCCGATTGCTCCGCCGGGGTGGACACAGTGAAGGTCACGCCGCTGGTTCGCGCGGCGTCGAAGACGCGCAGGCGCAGGGCTTTGGGCAAGCGCTGGAACAGCTCGTCGAGGTCGGGGATTTTCTCGCCGGCAAGATCGAAGCCTTCCAGCGCCCGGCTCAGGCCGAGGTTCAGCGCCGGGCTGTAGGTGTCTTGCACGGCATCGGCGAGGACGCGGCTGTGTGCCGGCAGATCGTCGAGGGCAGGAAGCTGTGGCTGCTCGATGCGCTGCAATTTGGCCAGCCAGTCCGGCAGGTTGTTGAACATCGCCATGCCGGCGTTGAACAGCGTTGAATATTGCCCGGCCTGTTCGCTCTGCAAGCGCAGCGGCAAGGTGTAGAACAGCGGGCGGGTCAGTTGCGGGTGTTGCTCGAGGTAACCAAGCATTTGTTCGTTGGCCGCGTCGCTGCGGCCGATGTCCTTGAGGCAGGCGTATTCGCTGGCGAAAGCCTGATCGATCTGCAGTTGGCCGTCGAAATACCACGCCGAGCGATGGAAACGCCCGGCGCACAGCAGTTGCGCGCGGTCGGCGGTGATGCGTTCGAGCAGGCGATTCCAGCGTCCCAGGTTGTCGCGATGACTGTTCAGCACCTCGTCCATGGCCGGACGGTCGATCAGGTCGTTGATGCCGCGTTTGCCGCTGAGCAGCGGGCCGTCGAGCACGTCTTTCATGCGCCGACTCTGATCCTTGCCGAGCTCGACCAGTGTGCTCAGGTGACGCTCGACGAAATCGGCCGGGGCCACTTCGAGAAAATATTCACGGGTGTAAAAGCGTCGGTCCGCCTCGGCGGTGACGCGAGCGTGCGCGGTGAAATCCGGGGCAACGCCGTCGAAACGGTTCAGCGCCAATGACTCGTCCAAAGCCTTTTCGCGCTGTTGCTGCAGTTCAGGTCGAGCCTGGGTATCGGTCGGGACAACCTCACCACCCTTGTTCAAATAGTCGAGCAGCGCCTGCCGGGTATTTTCCCGATCCGGCTCGGGCAATTGCTCCAGTTCAGCGAACAATGCCTGGGCGCGCGGATCGTCGCTGGCCTTGGCCAGGGTGTCGAAATCCTGAGCGCCCAACTGGCTCAGCGACTCGATGTAACTGGCCAGCAGATAGTCGCGCTCGTTGTTGTCGGTGTTGCTCCACTGCTCGATCCAGCCGACCACCAGGTCCTGATAATCAGCCAGATCGCGCATCACGCCGAGGTCGTCGTTGACCAGCAGAAACAGCGTGTCGTCCTGATATGGTCCGCGCACCCGCCCGAGAAATTCGCCGATATGCGCCTCGCGAAAACGTCGCGGATTTTCCCACAAATAAGGTTCTCGCTCATGCTCCGGCGCATCGCTGACCTGCACCGTCGGCATCCGCGTGGCGTCTGCCTCGGCCAGCGGTTTCGCTGTGCAGGCCACTTCCGCCAGCCACTGTTTGGCCTGGGCCACGGTGAGCAGATGCTCGCCGCCGATCAGACAATGCACCGGGCCGAGATCGACCGCCTGCATGAAGTGCTCGCGCTCCTCCGCGCTGTCCAGCACCTGTCGGCACTTCGCCGCGCTCAACTGCACGTCGGCGAAGGTCACGTAGAGGGTGCTTTTGCGCGAGAAGATCAAAGCCGGACGTTCCTCGATGGCGCTGCGCTGATCCTCGCTGACGCTTTTGCCGCGATGCAGCAATGCGCTGATGACACCTTCCAGCACGCGGTATTCAAAGAGCTCGCCGCTGAGGCTGTCGACGATGTACAGCCAACCGTCGCGCAGGCGGCGGATGCCCATGGGACGCGTGGTCAGGATGTAAGGCAGCGTGATTTCGGTGCTGGGGTCGAAGGGTTTTTCCACCAGGCCGTACGCAAGGGGCAGCAGTTGCACGTGGGTGTTGCGCAAGGGGCAGGCGGCGGGACCTATGATCGGGGCTTTGGACGCGGCGGCTGCCGCAAGGTCGGCGGGATGGTTCATGGTCGGACTCTTTCAGACGCCCATTGGCGGGCCATTGAAACGGCCAGCGTCAAGCGCTCACCGATCGGTTGCAGGGAGGGCTCGTGTAGCAAGTGCTGGATCTGCGGATGCTCATCCGGATCAGCGCCGTTGAGAGAGGCGACAAGGTTGGCGAAGTAAAGCCATTCCGATTGGCTGCTCAGGCCGAGCGCGCTGGCTTTTGCCTCGATTTGTTCCAGAAGCATCCAACGTTCAGCGATGGTTTCCCCGGTATGAAACCGGGGAAAATATTCAAGCAAATACGCATCGACTTGTAGCAACACCCGCCGCCGATCCACCCGATCCAACGCGGCATCCTGCTCGGCGCTCAACCGAAACGGCGCCACGAGCGCCCCACCCTGCCCGTGCCGAGGTCGCTGACAGTGCCAGACTTGCCGCGCGCCATCCGCCGTGACCACGCACCCCAGCGGCCCGAACAGACTCGCATCGCCGCTGGCAAACAGCGCCTGCGCTACGGCGGCATCCGCCAGCCGCAACAACACCGGCGAGCCGACCGGCAACTCGACGATCAGCAACTGGCGCAAATGCGCGACGATTTCATGCGCCGGCGCGGCGCTGAACAGCAGCACGCCCCATTCCTGTTGGGCGTGCTGGCGATAAAACCGCGCCACCGGATCGTCAGCGTCAGCGAGCGCCACCAGCAGCGGCGATACGTCACGCAGGGCCGAAAACGGTGGCTGGTCGTACAGCGCAAAAGCGTTGGCGGCGGGGTCGAGCCTTCGCAGTTGCGCCGGCAAATCGGCGATCGTCGCACCATCGAGCAGCACAAACGCCCGCTGCTCAGCCCACGGCAAACCTTCAGGCCAATCCGTCAAAAGGCTCATGCCTGGGCTGCCTCGCAGATCAGGCAACGCGAGGTCCGGGTGGTCAGCAGCGCATGCCGTTGCTGCACGGCATCGAACGTCGCCTTGAGCAACGGCGCAGCCCCCGGCAGCAAGGGTTCCGCTGGCAGACACACCGTCGGCGCCCCGCCCTGCACCACCGGCACACTGCTGAAAATGCCGGCGGCGCCGACCGTCAGCCAATGCCCGCCAGCAGCCAGGGTGATCTGCAGGCCGCTGTTGAAAACCACCTGCTCGCCCGCGCCGAAATGCAGCTGCTGCGCGGCACTGACGCGCTGGCTGGCGACCCGCACATGCTGCTCGCCCTGCACCCACAGATGATCGTCCTGCTTGAGTTCAGTCAGGCGGTTGCCGTGGGTCAGGTGATGTTCTTCGTCGCGCAACTCAAGGCTGGAAACGCCGCCAATCACTTGGCTGTGCAGGTTGTCGATCTGCACACGCAAGTCGTTGAGCACGTGCTGCACCAAGTCGCGCTGCGCCCTGATGGAGATTTCTTCCGCGCCTTGCCGGTCCTCGATGCGCAGCTCGTTGTAACCACCGCCGCCGGGGCTGCTCTGGCTGCGCCAGATACTGCGCGTCTGTTGCGCCGGCAGTTCCAGTGGCACCGGGGTTTCGGCGTTGGGCAGGCAGGCGAGCACATACGGTTTGTCGGGATCGCCATCGGTGAACCCCACTAGCACTTCCATACCGACGCGAGGAATCTGCACGCTGCCGTAGCGGTCATGCGCCCAGGCGGTGGCCACGCGCAGCCAGCAACTTGACTGTTCATCACGCTGGCCGTCGCGATCCCAGAGCATTTGCACTTTCACGCGCCCGTAGGCATCGCTGTAGATTTCTTCGCCGGGCGGGCCGGTCACCACCGCCAGCTGACTGCCGCTGACGCGCGGTTTGACATGCCTGAGCTGCGGGCGAAACACCACGGCCCACGGTGTCGCGACGAAATGGTTGCGATAGCCCTGACTGAAACCATCTGCGTCAGCCTGCTCGGTGAACGCTTCCTCGAGCACTTGCGGCTGTTTGCCGATGTGCTCGACCTCGGTCAGCAACCATAAATCGTTGCAGTCGGCGCGCGAGTAATCCGCCATGGTCATGAAACTGCCGCCGCGCATCAGCGCCTGATTGCTGCGCCCGTTAGCCAGACGATAGTCGGCACCATGGCGCTCAAGCGCACGCTGGCTGAGGTGCTTGCCGCGCTCGCGGTGGGTGAACTGCCCGGGAAACTCATAATCTTCCAGCAGCGGAACCCGCGCTGCACTGACCTTGGCGTCCAACTGCACTGCGGGCTTTTCGAAGTGATAGTCGCGGCGCTCGACGAGGTTGGAGCGTGGCTCCAGGCGCACAGTGAACTGGTCGATAACCGGCGCATCGGCAACCAGGCCGTTGCCCTGCAAATAGCGCGTCTTCACGTCGTGTTTGAGGAACGCCGTTTGATCGTCGCCGAACACCAACAGGTGCGCCTCACGGCGGTGGCGGAAGTGAAAGTGCAGGCCCTCCTCTTCGCACAGCCTCTGAATGAAGTGCAGATCGGATTCCTGGTATTGCACGCAATACACCCGCGCCGGGTACTCGGCGCTGAGCTGAAAATGCCAGGCATCGGCCTGCATACCGTGATCGCCCAGCACATTGGCGATGATCTGCGGCACGCTCAGGTTCTGGAAAATCCGCTGATTGCGCCGATACGCGAGGTAGGCAAGGTGTGGCGCCAAGGTGATCTGGTAACGGCTCAGCCGAACACCGCAATCACCCTGGCCGACCCGATAGACCAGCCCGTGCATGCCGCTACCGTCGGCACCGAAACAGAGAAAGGCCGGCCGATGCAGTAAGCCTTCGAGATCCAGATCGGGGCGCTCGCTGACCAGCTCGAGATCCAGTTCGTAGGTCTGGTTGAGCACTTCCCGGGTGCGAAAACCGAACACTTGAAGATCGTGGGAAACGCCTTCTATCTCGAGAGTGAAAACAACGGGCCTGCCAGCGATGCGCATCCACCTGTCCCTGTGTCTGAGTGAAAGACGGGACTGTGCAACGGTGCACTGCAATGGGTGAAGTCAGACCTTTCCCTGTTTTGCCGGCCTGCGAGCGAAAAGGACATGGCCCACAGAGAAACGGCCGGGATCCTACGGAAATGATCCCGGATCCTATGCCTTTCCCCCTGCATAGCGCGCCGGCCCTTCAGCCAGTGGCACCTCCACCAGGCCCTGCGGCAGTGGCAAGCGATCCTCATCGAAGAAGCGCCCGAACTGCTCGAGCATCGCCGCGCACGCCTCAACGCCGTACAACAACGAGTTGATCCCGACCACCGAGCCGCCCTTGCGATACAGCGCCAGCGCCGGCAATTGCACGTGGCCGTCGACCGGCGCGGCGATGATGGCGATGCGGCCGAAGGTGGCCAGTGCCGCCACCGAGGCCGGTAGCCAGAAACCGGTGGTGTCGAAGATCACATCGGCGCCGCCGCGATACACCGCGTTGACCTGGGCACCGAGGTCTTCTGGCTTATCCAGTTGAATCGTCTGATAGCCCTGCTGCTGCAGATCGGCGACCTGCTCGGGCCGGCGCGCCGCCGCCAGCAATTGCGCGCCGCGCACTTTTGCCAGGGCCAAAGCCGCCGTGGCCACCGCCCCGCCGCCAATCACCAGCAAACGCGTATCGGCGCTGACCAGGCTGCGTTCCAGCGCATCCCACGCCGTGGTGTACGGCACGCCAAGGCTGGCCGCCTGAGCAAAACTCAAATGCGCCGGTTTGTGCGCCACGCCGCTGGCCGGCAATTTGACGAATTGCGCATGGGCGCCGTCGGCGAAGAAGCCCAGCTCGCGCCCGGTACCCCAGACTTCCTGACCGATCAACGCTTGCGGCCCCTCGACCACCACCCCGGCAAAATCCCGCCCCGGAATCCGTGGCAGCGTGGTGTAAGGAAAACGCCCGAGGACGTTTTTCACATCGCTGGGATTGAGGCCGGCAGCCTTGATCTGCACCAGCACTTCATCGGCGCCGGGCACCGGGGTCGGAACGTCGACGAAACGCAGGGAAGACAGGTCGCCGGTCTGATCGAATTGCAACGCTTTCATGGGCACATCCACCGAAAGGAAAAGGGAAAATTCAGGACAACCAGCCAGCGACCAGTTGCCGGCCCAGCGGCCACAACTGCTCACCGGCCAACATGCCGAGCAGACCGACCAGCGCGATCGCCGGTGGTGCGGGAGAACGGAAATCGAGCGCGCCGTAGAGCAGGCCGACGCCCAGGCCGATGGCCAGAGAAATGAGGTAGTTCATGGGGGAACTCCGCCGCGATAAGTGATGGGCAGAGTCTAGGGAAACGGGCGGAGCGGTATCGGCCAAGGACTTCTGAATTTCGGACAAACCTTCTGCAGCCGCCATAGAACCGTGTGGGAGCGAGCCTGCTCGCGAATGCGGTCTTCCAGTCAAAACTTCATTGCCTGGTGCAAAGCTTTCGCGAGCAGGCTCGCTCCCACCGGGATCTGTTCAAGTTGCCGAGAATTGCGAAGGCGCCACCCCCAGCTCTCGGCGAAACATGTCGCTGAAGCTGCTCGGTGAATAACCCAGGTCGCGAGCAATGACGCTCACCGCCACGCCCTGAATCAACGCTGCCGCCGCCGTCGCCAGCTGCACCTGGCGCCGCCATTCGGCGAAGCCCATGCCGAGGCTGTCCTTGAACAGCCGCGCCAGCGTACGCACGCTGGCCCCGGCGTTCTGCGCATGCTGCTCGAACGGGATCTCCAGCGACGGCGCGGCCATCACGGCCTGACACAGATTCATCAGACGCCGGTCGGACTCATCCGGCAGCGGAATCTTCAGTTGCGAACGCCTGGCCCGGCGCAGTTCCAGCAACGCCAGCCCGACCAGTGCCTCGTAATACTCGGCCTCGCCGGCATCGCCCTGCGCCACCAGCCCGACGATCAACTCGCGCAGCAACCCGCCGACTTCGATCACCTGAACCGTCGCATCCAGGGTCGCCGCCAGCGCCGGGCGCAGGTAGATATTGCGCATCTGCAAATCCGACACCACACGAATCCCGTGCGGCACTCCCGGCGGCAACCACACCGCCCGCTGCGGCGGCACCACCAGCGCTTCGTGCGGGGTTTCGACCCACATCACCCCGCTCATCGCATACAGCAACTGCCCCCAGACATGCTCGTGCGGCTCGATGAACAAACCACGCGGATAGGTTCGCGCCAGCGGTTGCACGGGCACATCGGTGTCGGTCAGATCAGGGGGCGCGGCGAGGGCCATGGCGAGCGTTCACAGGGGGGTTGGCGAAGCCGCATTGGTAACCAGCCTGCCCCGCCCTCGCCAACGATAGCTACCGTCGGACAATCCGAATGAATTTTCCCGGCACAGCGCGATCCGTTTAATACCACAGGGAGGAATTCGGGCTTTATGAACAACGCAAAACTTTACGTCATCGACTACACGCTGCATGGCACCCCCAAGTCGTTCATTATCCGCTCGGACAAAATGGACAACGCCGAAGCCTGGCATTGGGCAAGCTGCGACGCGGGCGTGGGTCGCATCCCGCGCTTCGGCCGCGAGAAAGTGCAAAAGACCAGCAAACCGATGGCAGAAAAATTCGGCCTGGAAAACGTCACCTGGCGCCAGACCAACTGACCCCACCGCCTTCACCGCAGGCTTGGCAATCGACAGGGGGAATCGACCGATGACCGACCTTTATCACCCGGCCCGACTGGACTACGGCCTGACCACCTTCTTCGGCCAGATCACCAAAACGGTGAATTGCCAAGTCGCACTGGAAACGGTCGCGGATGACCCTTATCGCTTCACCTTGTGCGTCCAGGCACCGGTACCGGAAGACCTCCACCAAGCCAAGGTTGTGGTGGTCAAGGTCGAAGGGCGAACACTGCAAGGCACGGTGAGGCACTTTGAGCGACAGGAAGACGACAGTCTGAAAATGGAAGTGGAGCCTGATTAGGCTCCACTTTTTTTTCCGCGCTTATTTCGGATGAGCGCAACCGCAACCCTTCATCGCACACTCTTCACCGTGTTTGTGGTGATGAGCGCAAGCCTCGCAGCAATAGTGTTTGCCGTGCACAGCGTAGGAATGTTCGCCTTCTTTGATCGTGCAGTTGCAGCCCGGGCAGTCGCATTTTTTATCGGACATGGGACAGACTCCTTGCGTGGTGGTTGTCTGAGGCTTGCGAGCAAGCCATATGGGACAGTGTAGAAGGTGGTGTTGCAGGCTGGCCAACTGTTGAGAGATTGGGCGACGCAGAGATGGCTTTCGCGAGCAGGCTCGCTCCCACAGAACAACTGCGCGCAGCACAGACCTGCGCAGACATCAAAAGCCCCTCACCCTAGCCCTCTCCCGGAGGGAGAGGGAACTGACCGAGATGATTGCGAGAAACCCGCCGACGTGGAATACCGAGTCGAACGCAAATTTTGAAAAGCCCGAAAATCGGCCCCCTCTCCCCCGGGAGAGGGCTGGGGTGAGGCGCGAATCCCAGCACAAAACCAAAGCCAGACACCACCCGCTCCTAACCACTCAAAACAATGAGCGCAAGCTCGAGTACCGCTTTTGATCTTGATCTCAGAGCCCGTCGGCAGGCTGAGTGGAGGGATTGATCCGGACGTGCGAGCGCAGCGACCGAACGACGCAGTCGTACACAGCGCAACCGCCAGAAGCAACACCCGCAGCAACGGATATGTACACAGTCATACAAATAAATCACTGCGCCTGCCGCGAACTCCGATACATAAACACCAAAGCCACCGCCAGACACACCATCGCCAGCATCCGGCTCGGAGACAAGCCGATCGCCGGATTCCCCAACCAGCCAAAATTGTCGATCAACATCCCCATCCCCAACTGCCCGACAATCACCGCCACCGTCGCCACAGCCGTCCCGACCACCGGCACCGCACCCACCATCACCATCATGTACACCACGCCGAACAGCGCCCCGGTCAACTGCCACTTCGGCACCTCAAGCAGACTCACCGCCTGCGCCGGCTCGAAAAACAGAATCAACAACCCGGTCACCACCGCGCCCACCGCAAAGGTCAGCAGACTGGAGCGCAGCACACCGACCGTTTCACCCAGACGCCCATTGATCGCGGCCTGCACACTCAACACCGCACCGGCCAATACCACCACCGCCAACAAAATCACCAGACCCATCACTCACCCCCGCGCAATCAGAACCAAAGCCACCACAATCAAGCCCAACGCCAGCCAGCGCTCGCCGTTGACCTTCTTGCGCGTCGCGCCGAACCAGCCGAAATGGTCGATCAGCACACTCTTGCCGACCTGACCGGACAAAATCGCAATCATCGTCATGGCGATGCCGATATGCGGCGTCGCCAGCGTCAGCACCACCACGTAGATCGGCCCGAGAAACCCGCCGATCAACTGCCAGCGCGGCAACTCGGTCAGTGCCGGGCCTTTCTGTGGGCCGGCGAACAGCAAGAGCAAAAACAGAATCGCCGAACCCACGCCGAAGATGCTCAAAGTCGCCCACAAATGCCCGACCTGCTCACCCAGCGGCCCCAGCAATCCGGCTTCTACCGATAAGCCCATGCCAGCGAGAATCACCAGCGGCAGCAACAGCAGACGCAACACCGACCTTTTTACCGGTGCAGCAACCACCCCTTCATCCAACGTCTGCATACATCACCTTCCACGCTCAAAAACAATGGCGCGGATTATCGGCTGGCGCCGCTGTGCGATAAATGGGAGCATCCGGACAACACTTTTGCGCAACACGCACAGCGAGACAAGGCATGCACGGGCTCAACGAACTCGGATTCAAAGCGTTAAGGCTGTTTGTAGCGGTCCTCGACCACGGCAGTTTTTCCGAAGTCGCCCGCCGCGAAGGGGTCGCGCCCTCCTCCATTTCACGGCAGATCCAATTGATGGAGCAGGCGCTCAACCAGCAATTGCTCTACCGCCACACCCGCGCCGTCACCCCGACTGAAGCCGGGCGCACGCTCGGGCACCATGCGCGGTTACTGCTGGTGCAATTGGAAGAAGCCGAACAGGCGTTGCAGGAACAGCAAAGCGAACCCACCGGACTGGTGCGCATCAACGCCCCGGTGGTGTTCGGCCAGCGCCATCTGACGCCTTGGCTGGGCGAGCTCTGCGCGCGTTATCCGAAGCTGCAACTGGATATCCAGCAAACCGACCATTACGTCGACCCGCTACAGGAAGGCGCCGACCTGCTGTTTCGCATCGGCGCGCTGCACGATTCAAGCATGCAGGCACGAATTGTGGCGCCGCACCGTTTTCAGGTCGCGGCCAGCCCGGCCTATCTCAAACTCCATGGCACGCCGCAGCATCCCGACCAACTCGCGCAACATCAGTGCCTGGCCTACAAAGGCGCGGCCGGTCAGCAGCGCTGGTTTTTCCGCCGTGATGGCGAGGACTGGACGCCGTACACGGTCAGAGGCCCAATCACCGGCAACCACGCCGACACCCTGACCCAGGCCGCCCAGCAAGGCTTAGGGCTGGTGATGTTTCCGTCGTGGCTGATTGGCGAAGCGGTACGCGAAGGCACGCTGGTGCCGGTCCTGAGGGAGTATCAGGTGTCGAACAGCCTGGAACCGCAGCAGATCGCCGTGCTGTGGCCGGGGAGCCGACGGCTATCGGTGAAGGTGAGGACGGTGATTGATTTTTTTGTCGAGTGCTTTGGCGAAGTGCCCTATTGGGACAGACCTTAAGCCCCACACAAATCCAATTGTGGGAGCGAGCCTGCTCGCGAATACGGTCCGTCTGATATCAGAGCAGCGTCTGATACACAGCTTTCGCGAGCAGGCTCGCTCCCACAGGGTTTATGCAGGGCTCCAGAATTGCGTCAGATACGGAACTGCCCCACCAGCTTGCCCAACCGCTGCCCCAGCTCCGCCAGACTGCGCGACGTTTGCGCGCCCAGTTGCGTTTCATCGGCGACGCTGTCCACCGCCACGGCAATCTGATGCACGCTGCGGTTGATCTCTTCGGCCACCGCCGTCTGCTCTTCCGCTGCGCTGGCGATCTGCGCGTTCATCGAGTTGATCGTCGCGATCAACTGCGCCATGGCATCCAGCGATGCACCGGCCTGATTGGCTTGCTGGGACGTGCCATCGCCGGCCTCGCTGGAACGCCGCATGGCTTCGACCGCCTGTTGCGTGCCGGCCTGCAAGCGGTCGATCATGCCCTGGATTTCCTGGGTGCTGATCTGCGTGCGGCTGGCCAGTGCGCGTACTTCGTCGGCGACCACCGCAAAGCCACGACCGGCCTCACCGGCACGTGCCGCTTCGATCGCGGCGTTGAGCGCCAGCAGGTTGGTCTGCTCGGCAATCGAACGGATCACCCCAAGCACGCCGACAATCGAACTGACGTCCTGCTGCAAGCTGTCCAGCGACACGCCGCTGTTGCGGATATCGTCGACCAGCGCATGAATCTGCTTGATGCTGCCCGCCACCACGCGCTTGGCGCTCTGGCCTTCTTCGTCGGTCTGCTGCGCGGCGACGGCGGCGTTTTGCGCGCTCTTCGCCACTTCCTGGGCGGCGGCGGACATTTCGTTGATCGCCGTGGCGACCTGATCGGTTTCGTGGCGTTGACGCTCCATCGCCTGATCGGAACGCTGCGCCTGTTCCGAGACCTGAGTAACCAGCCCGGTCAGTTGCGTGGTCATCTCGGTGATCTGCCGAACCAGGCCGTGGATCTTGTCGACGAAGCGGTTGAACGAGCCGGCCAGTTCGCCGAGTTCGTCCTGGCTGGTGATGTTCAGGCGCCGGGTCAGGTCGCCCTCGCCTGCCGCGATGTCGTCGAGGTTGGCTTTCATCAGGGTCAGCGGGCGCAGAATGGTGTTGGCCAGCAGCATGCCCGCTGCCGCGATCACCAGCAGCACCAGCACCGCGACGCCGACAATGCTCAGCACCACGCCTTGCACGCGCTCCTGCACTTGCGCCTCGACCTGCGCCACTTGCGCTTCAATGCCGTCGAGGTTGACCGAAGTACCGACCGCCATGTCCCACTTCGGCAGGTATTCGGTGTAGCCGAGTTTCGGCACCAGCACCTTGGCGTTGCCCGGCAGCGGCGAGCTGTATTGCAGATAGTGAGTGCCGTCCTTGGCCACTTTGACCAGGCCGAGGTTGACGTAGACGCCGTTCGGATCGCGGTTGTCCTTGAAGCTTTTGCCCACGCCGTCGGGGTCGTTGGCCTTGAACAGGCGCACGGTCTCGGAGTCGTAGCCGAAGAAGTAGCCGTCCTTGCCGTAGCGGATGCCCGAGAGCAATTTGATCGCCTGCGCCCGCGCCGCGTCGTCGCCCGGTGCGGCGGCGTCGTAAAGCGGTTTGATCGTGGTCATGGCCACGGCGACGTAACTTTGCAGGGTGGCCTTGGCGTCGCTGAGCAGCCGCTCGCGGGTCTGTTCGACCTCCTTACGCGCCTGTTCCTGGAGGATGAACAGCGTGGTCACGCTGATGACCAGCGCAAAGAGCAGCACCGGCAGAACGGCAAGGGACAGGACTTTAGCCTTGAGACTCAGGCGCATCGGGGGACTCACTCTTTTGATTTTGTTGGCGTGGTTAAAGGCTTTAACGGCACGCCGGAGCAAAAGTTGAGTCTTGAAACATCGCCGCCCCCCCTGTGGGAGCGAGCCTGCTCGCGAAAGCGTTGGCTCAGCAACCTGTGTGTCGACTGACACGACGCCTTCGCGAGCAGGCTCGCTCCCACATGGGGCAGTTGTGGATTCTTACAGAACCATCGCCGCCACCCAGCCAAACACCAGCAGCGGCAGGTTGTAGTGCAGGAAGGTCGGTACGACGGTGTCCCAGATGTGGTGATGCTGGCCGTCGATGTTCAGACCCGAGGTCGGGCCGAGGGTCGAGTCCGAGGCCGGCGACCCGGCATCGCCCAGCGCGCCGGCAGTGCCAACGATGCAGACGATGGCGATCGGGCTGAAGCCCAGTTGCACGCACAACGGCACGAAAATCGCTGCGAGAATCGGCACGGTGGAGAACGACGAACCGATGCCCATGGTCACCAGCAAGCCCACCAGCAGCATCAACAAAGCCCCGACGCCTTTGCTGTGATTGATCCAGGCCGCCGACGATTCGACCAGCGTCTGCACCTGCCCGGTGGCCTTCATCACCTCGGCAAAGCCTGAGGCGGCGATCATGATGAAGCCGATCATCGCCATCATTTTCATGCCTTCGGTGAACAGATCATCGGTCTCGCGCCACTTGACGATGCCCGACACCGAGAAAATCAGAAACCCGACCAGAGCGCCGATAATCATCGAGTCCAGCAGCAACTGCACCACGAATGCCGAAGCGATGGCCACACCGGCGATCATCAGGCTCAGCGGGTTGTAGTGCACCGCCGTCTGCTCGACCTGTTCGATTTTGGCCAGGTCATAAACGCGCTTCTTGCGATAGCTGATGAACGCGATCGCCAGGCCGAAAACCATGCCCAGTGCCGGAATGCCCATGGCGTGGGTGACATTGATGCCGCTGATGTCGACGCCGCTGCGGGCGACGTTGGCCAGCAGGATTTCGTTGAGGAAGATGTTGCCGAAGCCCACCGGCAGAAACATGTACGGGGTGATCAGGCCGAAGGTCATGACACAGGCGATCAGACGGCGATCGAGTTGCAGCTTGGTCAGTACATATAGAAGTGGCGGCACCAGCAGCGGGATGAATGCAATGTGAATCGGCAGAATGTTCTGCGAGGCAATCGCCACCACCCACAGCAGGCCGATCAGCAGCCATTTGACGTTACCGCCGCCGGTTGCATGCTGCCGATCCACCATGGCCAGGGCCTTGTCGGCCAGCGCATGGGCCAGGCCCGACTTGGCAATCGCCACGGCGAAAGCGCCGAGCAAGGCGTAGGACAGCGCCACGGTCGCGCCGCCGCCCAGACCGCTGTTGAACGCCTTGAGTGTTGCGTCGATGCCCAGACCGCCGGTCAGGCCACCGACCAGCGCCCCGACGATCAGCGCGATCACCACATGCACGCGCGACAGGCTGAGGATCAGCATGACGCCGACGGCTGCTATGACTGCATTCATTTCACTACCTCAAAAAACACTGCGGGTGAAAACACACCGCCAGACAGGATGAGTCCGCCCGGGGTTGGCCGGCGGAGGTGTACAGAGGGTCTTGTTAGAGGGCGCGCACTGTGCCGCAGAGTGGCGGCGCTGTCAAAGCCCCGTGGCGAGGGGATTGATCGTTCCCACGCTCTGCGTGGGAATGCAGCCCGGGACGCTCCGCGTCCCTTCCAGAGCCGAACGCGGAGCGTCCGTTGAGGCATTCCTTTGCTGCGCGTGGGAACGATCATAACCCTACACGCAAATGTCACGTCTGCTTCGCAGCCGAACGGGGATAAATCCCCTCGCCACAGGACCACAGGACCACAGGACTACAGGACTACAGGCCCCGCATGCGGCAATCGGTCATATTGCGCTCACGGCATAAAGAAAGCCGAAACGCGGCCGCTACAGTGCAAAGTCTCAGATATTTATCGGATAAGGATGTTTTCCATGTCGCTCAGACAACTTTCCATCCAATGGAAAATCACCCTGCTCGCCGGCCTCTGCCTGGCCGGTATCGTGACCCTGTTGGTCGGTCTTTCGCTGTATCGCATGGAACACAGCTCGGCGCTGGTCAAGGCCTCGAGCATGGAGATGCTCACCGAGTCGGCGCAGGCGCGGATCGAATCGCAAGGTGAAGTGCAGGCTGCCGGCATTCGTCAGCAATTCATGGACGCCTATCAGTACGGCCACGGTTTCTCGCGGCAGGTGCTGTTTTTGCGTGAGCAGGCCGAGAAGCGTTTTCTCGATGCCTTCGATCTGCGCGAGGACATGACCCGTCAGGTCAAATCCGCGCTGCAAGCCAACCCGGACCTGCTCGGCCTGTCGCTGGTGTTCGAGGCCAACGCGCTGGACGGCAAGGACGAACTGTTCGCCGATCAGGCTGAACTGGGCAGCAACGACAAGGGCCGTTTCGCCCTTTACTGGTCGCAGCCGACCCCGGGCAAAGTCACCTCGATGGCGCTGCCGGAAAGCGACATGAGCGACACCAGCACCGGCCCCAGCGGTCAGGCCGCCAACGCCTGGTTCACCTGCCCGCGCACCACGCTCAAACCGTGTGTGATCGAGCCGTACTTCTATGTCATCGACGGCCACAAAGTGCTGATGACCAGCATCGTCTTCCCGCTGCAGGTCAACGGCAAAGTCATCGCCTCGCTGTCGGTCGACATCAATCTCAACAGCCTGCAAGCGATCAGCCAGAACGCCAGCCGCAAACTGTATGACGGTCAGACCGCCGTCAGTATTGTCAGCCCCGCCGGCCTGCTCGCCGGTTACAGCCCGGATGCCGGCAAACTCAGCCAGCGCCTGGATGCGGTGGATCAGGCCAGCGGCAGCGAGTTGCTGCGCCTGCTCGCCGCGAGCACTGGCGTGAGCAGCCTGCACAGCAACGGCCAGTTGAAAGTGCTGTCGCCGTTCCAGCCGATTCCCGACGGACCGGCGTGGGGCGTGTTGCTCGATGTGCCGGAGAAAGTCCTGGTCAGTCGCGCCGAAGCGCTCAAACAGCAACTGGATGCGAGCAATACCTCGGGCACACTGATCGAACTGAGCCTGGGCCTGCTCGCCGCGCTGATCGGCCTGCTGCTGGTGTGGCTGATGGCGCGCAGCGTGACCAAGCCGATTCTCGGTGTGGCGCACATGCTTGAAGACATCGCCAGCGGCGAAGGCGACCTGACCCGGCGTCTGGCCTATGACAAGCAGGACGAACTGGGCCAATTGGCCGGTTGGTTCAACAAGTTCCTCGACAAGTTGCAGCCGATCATTGCCGAGGTAAAACGCTCGGTGCAGGACGCGCGCAACACTGCCGACCAGTCCTCGGCCATCGCCACTCAGACCAGCGCCGGCATGGAGCAGCAATATCGCCAGGTCGATCAGGTCGCCACCGCGTCCCACGAAATGAGCGCCACTGCCCAGGACGTTGCACGCAGCGCCGCGCAGGCCGCCGAAGCTGCCAAGGACGCCGACCGCGCCACGCGTCAGGGCCTGACCGTGATCGACCGCACCACCGCAAGCATCGACACCCTCGCCGCCGACATGAGCGCAGCGATGGTTCAGGTCGAAGGGCTGGCTGCGAACAGCGAGAAGATCGGCACGGTGCTGGAAACCATCCGCGCCATCGCCGAGCAGACCAACCTCCTGGCGCTCAACGCCGCCATCGAAGCCGCCCGCGCCGGTGAGGCCGGACGCGGTTTTGCCGTGGTCGCGGATGAGGTGCGCAACCTTGCGCGCCGCACTCAGGAGTCGGTGGAAGAAACCCGCCAGGTCATCGAGCAATTGCAGAACGGCACGCAGGAAGTGGTCGGCTCGATGGGCAACAGCCATCGTCAGGCCCAGGGCAGCGTTGAGCAGGTGGGCCAGGCCGTGACGGCGCTGCGGCAGATCGGCGATGCGGTGACGGTGATCAGCGACATGAACCTGCAAATCGCCAGTGCTGCCGAAGAGCAGAGCGCGGTGGCTGAGGAGATCAATAACAACGTGGCGACGATTCGCGATGTGACCGAATCGCTGTCCGGACAGGCGAACGAGTCGGCGCGGGTCAGTCAGTCACTCAACAGCCTGGCGAATCAGCAGCAGCGGTTGATGGATCAGTTTCGCGTTTGACAAGTGCGGGGTGTCAGTTGCAATCCCCCCTCACCCCAGCCCTCTCCCCCCAAGGGGGGCGACGGGGAAAGGGAGCCGATCTTCATGCCATTCAAGTCCTGAGTTCGACTCGGATTTCAAGTGGGTGCATCTCTCAAGAACAACTCAATCAGTCCCCTCTCCCTCTGGGAGAGGGTTAGGGTGAGGGGCTTTTCAAGGGCTCACCGCCGAGGCAGTTCAATCACCACTTTCAACCCGCCCCACTCGCTTTCGCCCAGCACCAGCAAGCCACCCCAGGTATCGACAATATCCCGCACGATCCCAAGGCCGAGCCCATGCCCGTGGGTCTGCTCATCCAGTCGCGTGCCACGGCTGAACACCTGAGTGCGCTGCTCTTCGGGAATCCCCGGGCCGTCATCTTCCACGCTCAGGGCAAAGCCGTCAGACCTTTCGATCACACTCAAGCGCACCTCGGCATCGGCCCATTTGCAGGCGTTGTCGAGCAGGTTGCCGAGCAGTTCCAGCAAATCCTCGCGGTCCCACGGCAGTTGCAAGCCCGGCGGTGCGACGTAACTCAAGGCCAGATGCTCGCCGTGAATCATGTTCAGCGTCGCCAGCAACCCCGGCAACTCGGCATCGCAATCGAACAACGCGCCGGGCAGCGCATCCCCGGATAACCGCGCGCGATTGAGTTCGCGATTGAGGCGCTGCTGCACCTGTTCCAGTTGTTCCTTGAGAATTTTGCGCAGCTCGGGATGCTCATCGAGCTTGTCGCTGGAGGCCAGGCTGAGCAGCACCGCCAACGGGGTTTTCAGCGCGTGGCCGAGGTTGCCCAAGGCATTGCGCGAGCGCTTGAGGCTGTCTTCGGTGTGGGCGAGCAAGTGGTTGATCTGCGCCACCAGCGGCTCCAGTTCCACCGGCACCTGATCGTCGAGTTGCGAGCGCTGGCCCTGTTGCAACTGAGCGATCTGCTCGCGCGCGCGTTCCAGCGGTTTCAGCGCGCGGCGCACGGTCAGGCGTTGCAGGAACAGGATCAGCAGCAACGCCGCCAGCCCCAGGCCGAGGCCGATCTGGCGCATGCGCTGGAAGCTGTCGCTGACCGGCGTGTAATCCTGGGCGACGCTGATCGAGATCGACTGACCCAGGCGCCGATAGTCCGAGCGCAGTATCAGCAAGCGTTGCCCGCCCGGGCCCAGTTGCAGGTTGCTGTGCAGCCCCGGGTGTTGCAGCAGCGGCAGTTCCTGATCCCACAGCGAGCGCGAACGCCAGTGGCTGTCGGAAAAATCGATGCGAAAGTAATGCCCGGAAAACGGCCGCTGATAGGCCGGCGAGAGATGCCGCTCATCCAATTGCAAACCTTGCGGGCCGCGCACCAGCGCCACCAGCAGGCTTTCGCTGTCGTTGCGCAGGCCGGCTTCGAGGTAGCGCTGCAAACCGACTTCGAACAACCACAGGCTGGTTTGCGCCAGTACCAGACCGACGATCACCATCACACTGATCAAACCCAGGCTCAAACGGCGCTGGATTGATCTCATGAAGCTTGCCCGCCGAACAGGTAACCCTGACCGCGACGGGTTTCGATCACGCTTTTGCCGAGCTTGCGCCGCAGGTGATTGACGTGGACTTCGAGGACGTTGGAGTCACGCTCGGTCTCACCGTCGTAGAGGTGTTCGGCGAGGTGGCTTTTCGAGAGGATTTGTTCCGGGTGCAGCATGAAATAGCGCAGCAGACGGAATTCAGCGGCGGTCAGCTGGATGTCGGCGCCATCGCGAACCACGCACTGGCGGCCTTCGTCCAGATGCAGGCCGGCGGCTTGCAAGGTCGGCTGGTTGGCCTGGCCCTTGGAGCGGCGCAGCAGCGATTGAATGCGCAGGTACAGTTCTTCCGGGTGGAACGGTTTGGTCAGGTAATCGTCAGCGCCGGCCTTCAGCCCTTCGATGCGCTCGGCCCAGGAATCACGCGCGGTGAGGATCAGCACCGGAATCGCCAGACCGGCGGCGCGCCACTGCGCCAACACCTCCAGCCCCGGCACGCCGGGCAGGCCGAGGTCGAGGATGATCAGGTCATAGGGCTCGCTGCTGCCCTGATACACCGCGTCACGACCATCGGCCAGCCAATCCACCGCGTAGCCTTGGCGCTGCAGACCGGCGAGCAATTCGTCGGCCAGCGGTACGTGGTCTTCCACCAGAAGCAAACGCATCGATCAATCTTCCTTGTCTTTGACTAACTCGCCGGTATCGGCCTTCAGGTGCAGCTCGCGCGCCACGCCTTCGACCGTCAGCAATTCGACTTCGTAAATGTACACGTCGTGTTTTTCTTCCAGCTCGACTTCCAGCAGTTTGGCGCCGGGGTAGCGATCCATGGCCTGCTGCAGCACTTGCTCCAGCGGCAGGATCACGCCATCGCGACGCAGGGCCAGCGCCTCGTCCTGATCGAGGTCGCGAGCCATGGCCGTGCTGCACAACAACACCAGCGCCAGCGCCGTCAGGCGGGTGGCGCGACTATTCAGCTTCATTACGTATCCTGATGATCCCTGAGCACTTCACCATCGACGGCGTTCAACTCCAGATCCCACTTCAGCCCTTTCGGGTCGCGCAGTTCGATCTGGTAAATGAACTTGCCGTACTCTTCCTCCAGCTCGGTTTCGGTGATTTCCGAACCGGGGTGTTTTTCCAGGGCGATGGCGTTGAGCTTCTCGAAGGAGACGATAGTACCAGCGTCGCGCAAACGAAGCGCCTCATCGGGTCCGAGATCGCGCGCCAGCGCAGTGTGGGCGCCAAGGCCGAGGATCGAGGCAGTGGTCAGGGCAGTCAGGGTTTTCATGGGTGTCTCCGAATTCTTATATGTTGCTTACGGTGGGCACCATAGCGGGATCAACTTAACTGAAACTGAATGGCCATCATTGTGCCCCTCAGTCCGATCGTTCCCACGCTCCGCGTGGGAATGCCTCAAGGGACGCTCCGCGTTCCAATGGGACGCAGAGCGTCCCCGGCTGCATTCCCACGCAGAGCGTGGGAACGATCTGTACACCGTCGTCGCGGGCCCTCCCACAGGATTCGGCGGTGTGCTTATAATCGCCAGCTTGCTAACGATCGAGACCGGTATGACCGCCATCCACATCAAGTTTCCCGCCCTCACCCTCAAGGCCGGCCCACGGGCCATGGCGCGGATTCGTGCGCAGGGTTTGCACGCCGCGGACGTCGGCACCCTGCCTGGTGCGGCCGGTGGGCCGAAGGCGTTGGGGATTCAGGGGCTCGATCTGGCGTTGTTCGGCGAGTGGCTGCCGAGTGCGCCGCGCGAGCGTTCGCTGATCGGCGCCTCGGTGGGTTCCTGGCGCTTCGCCAGCGCCTGCCTGCCGGACGCCGCCGAGGGCATTCGCCGCCTCGGTGAGCTGTACGCCGAGCAGCATTTCAACAAAGGCGTGAGCATGGCCGAGATCAGCCAGAGCTCGCAGCGCATGCTCAATGATCTGCTCGACGGCCGCGATGCGAGCATCCTCGAAAACGCCGATTACCGACTGAACATCATGGTGGTGAAAAGCCAGGGCCGCCTCGCCGAAGACCATCGCGGGCGCCTCGGTCTGGCGCTGGGTTCGGTGATCGCCGACAACCTGCGCGGTCGTGCACGGCTGTCGCGGCACTTCGAACGGCTGATCATCCACGATCCGCGCCTGGCGCCGCCGCTTGATGCCTTGACCGATTTCCCCTCGCGCTTCGTTGCCCTCAATACCGGCAACCTGCGCCAGGCCCTGCTCGCTTCCGGATCGATCCCGATGGTCATGGAAGGCGTGCGCGACCTGCCCGGCGCCGGCGCGGGTACGTTCCGTGACGGCGGCCTGCTCGACTACCACCTCGACCTGCCCTACAGCGGCGACGGTATCGTGCTCTATCCGCACTTCACCGATCGAGTGATTCCCGGCTGGTTCGACAAGACCCTGCCATGGCGCCGCGCTTCGGTGCAGCGTCTGCAGGATGTGCTGCTGGTCGCGCCGTCGAAGGAATATCTGGCGCGCCTGCCCTACGGCAAACTGCCCGATCGCAACGACTTCAAACGCTTCATGGGCGATGCGCCGAGCCGACAGAAATACTGGCACACGGCGATGGACGAGAGCCGCCGACTGGGCGACGAATTTCTCGAACTGACGGCCAATGGTCGCCTCGCCGAGCGCTTGCTGACCCTTTAGTCAGCACGGCCAAAGACAAGCTGATAAACTCGCCGCCTGCCCGAATCGCTGCGGCGAACGCCATCTGAACAGAGCCGAAAATACCGTGGAAATCTTCAAAGAGTTTACTTTCGAATCCGCCCACCGCCTGCCGCACGTCCCGGACGGCCACAAGTGCGGACGCCTGCACGGCCACTCGTTCAAGGTCGCGCTGCACCTGAGCGGCGACCTCGACCCGCACACTGGCTGGATTCGCGATTTCTCCGAGATCAAAGCGATTTTCAAGCCGCTGTATGAGCGTCTCGACCACAACTACCTGAACGATATTCCCGGCCTGGAAAACCCGACCAGCGAAGTGCTGGCCAAATTCATCTGGAATGAGATGAAGCCTTTGCTGCCGGAACTCAGCGCGATCCGCATTCATGAGACGTGCACCAGCGGCTGCATCTATCGCGGCGAATAGCAACAAAGATCTCCTGCCAAAGCCATCGCCGCTGCCCTCATGCGCTTCTTCTGACCCAACATTATTCCCCCTGACACCGATCGTTCCCACGCTCTGCGTGGGAATGCCTCAACGGACGCTCCGCGTTCGGCTTTGGAATGGGACGCGGAGCGTCCTGGGCTGCATTCCCACGCAGAGCGTGGGAACGATCAGACGCTCTGCGTGGGAACGATCAGATCGCAGCCTTCGGCAGCTCCTACATTGGGCTTCGGTGTGTTCGGGTGCACCGTTTTCGCGCCTGACTTCGCCGTGTCGTCTATACATACCCGGCCCGACCGCGCTTGGCACGACCGCTGCAACCCTTCTGCGTCTTCCCCTTCCAGCAAGGACTGCCCCATGACGCAGAACGCCTCCGGCAACGATTACCCGCTCAGTGAAGTCCCCATGCACGCGCGCAAAGGCCTGGCCTCGACGGCGATGGTGTTACTGGGCTTCACGTTTTTCACTGCGACCATGTTTGCCGGCGGCAAGCTCGGGGTCGCGTTCGGTTTCGCCGAGATGATGGCGGTGATCATTGTCGGCAACCTGTTGCTCGGTCTGTACGCGGCAGGCTTGGGTTACATCGCCTTCAAGAGCGGCCTCAATTCGGTGCTGATGGGCCGTTTCTGTTTTGGCGAAGTCGGCAGCAAGCTCAGCGATCTGATTCTCGGCTTCACCCAGATTGGCTGGTACGCCTGGGGCACGGCGACGGCAGCGGTGGTGATCGGCAAGTATTTCAATCTCGATGAAACCACCGTGCTGGTCCTGATGGTGCTGTTCGGTCTGGGCTTCTGCGCTACGGCGTACATCGGTTATCGCGGGCTGGAGATTCTCTCGTACATCGCGGTGCCGGCGATGATGTTGCTGCTGATGCTGTCGATGTGGGCAGCGACCGTGAAAGTCGGCGGCTTCGAAGGCTTGCTCAGCGTGGTGCCGAGCGGTTCGCTGGACTGGTCGACAGCGATCACGCTGGTGTTCGGCACCTTCGTCAGTGGCGCAACGCAAGCCACCAACTGGACGCGATTTTCCCGCTCGGCAAAAGTCGCGGTGCTGGCCAGCCTGATCGGTTTTTTCATCGGCAACGGCCTGATGGTGCTGATCGGCGCGTACGGCGCGATCGTCTATCAACAGCCGGATGTGGTTGAAGTGCTGCTGTTGCAGGGCTTCGCCATGGCCGCGATGGCCATGCTGTTGCTGAACATCTGGAGCACTCAGGACAACACCATCTACAACTTCGCCGTCGCCGGCTGCAACCTGCTGCGCACCGGGCGGCGCAAGACCGTGACCCTCGGTGGCGCGGTGATCGGCACCCTGCTCGCCCTGCTCGGCATGTACGACATGCTGGTGCCGTACCTGATTCTGCTCGGCACGGTGATTCCGCCGATTGGCGGGGTGATCATGGCTGACTTTTTCTATCGCTGGCGCGGCCACTATCCGCGTCTGGCCGACGCACGGTTGCCGGCGTTCAACTGGCCGGGGCTCGGGGCCTACGGCATCGGCACCATCGCCGCGTTCAGCTCGCCCTGGGTCGCGCCGCTGGTAGGCATTGCCGCTGCCGCGCTAACGTATGTCATCGTCACCGGTGTGCTCGGCGCCCGTCGCGTCAGCGCACCACTACAAGACCTATAAAAAGGATTCGCCTGATGCACATCATCAACGCCCGCCTGCGCAACCAGGAAGGCCTGCACGAATTGCACCTTGAAGACGGCCTGATCCACAGCATCGCCCGTCAGACCGAAGCGCCGACCCTCGGCCCGGATGACCTCGATGCCGGCGGCAATCTGGTGGTGCCGCCCTTCGTCGAGCCGCACATCCACCTCGACGCCACCCTCACCGCTGGCGAGCCGCGCTGGAACATGAGCGGCACGCTGTTCGAGGGCATCGAATGCTGGGGCGAGCGCAAGGTCACCATCACCGAAGAAGACACCAAGACCCGCGCCAAGAAGACCATTCAGGCGCTGGCCGCCCACGGCATTCAGCACGTGCGCACCCACGTCGACGTCACCGACCCGCAACTCACCGCGCTCAAGGCCATGCTTGAAGTGCGCGAGGAAAATCGTCACCTGATCGACCTGCAAATCGTCGCGTTCCCGCAGGAAGGCATCGAGTCGTTCCGCAACGGGCGCGAGCTGATGGAAGAGGCGATCCGCATGGGCGCTGACGTGGTCGGCGGCATTCCGCATTTCGAATACACCCGTGATCAGGGCGTCAGCTCGGTGAAGTTCCTCATGGACCTGGCAGAGCGCACCGGCTGCCTGGTCGACGTGCATTGCGACGAGACCGACGATCCGCATTCACGTTTCCTCGAAGTGCTCGCCGAAGAAGCGCGCAGCCGCGACATGGGCGCCCGCGTCACCGCCAGCCACACCACGGCGATGGGCTCTTATGACAACGCCTACTGCGCCAAACTGTTCCGCCTGCTCGGCCATTCCGGGATCAGTTTTGTTTCCTGTCCGACCGAAAGCATTCACCTGCAAGGGCGTTTCGACAACTTCCCGAAACGCCGGGGCGTCACCCGCGTCAACGAACTGCTCGAAGCCGGAATGAACGTGTGCTTCGGCCAGGATTCGATCGTCGACCCGTGGTATCCGCTGGGTAACGGCAACATCCTGCGCGTGCTCGAAGCGGGCTTGCATATCTGCCACATGCTCGGTTATCGCAACCTGCAAAGTGCGCTGGATCTGGTGACCGACAACAGCGCCAAAGCCATGCACCTGGGCGAGCGTTACGGACTGGAACAGGGCCGCCCGGCGAACCTGCTGATTCTCTCGGCGGACAGCGACTACGAAGTGATCCGCAGCCAAGGCCTGCCGCTGTATTCGATTCGCGGCGGCAAGGTGTTGATGAAGCGGCAGATGCCGGTGGTGGAGTTCAGTTGAGATTGCACTGGGGCTGATGGCCTCATCGCTGGCAAGCCAGGCTCCCACAGGTTTTGTGTTGAGCACATGATTGGGCCCTCATGCAAAACCTGTGGGAGCCTGGCTTGCCAGCGATGGCGTCGGCCGAATCAAGCGATCAACCGCGCCGTGCCAAACAATCTGACGCGCAGCAACTCCCCTTGCGAAACCTCAAGCAAAACCGGTGCGGTGCCACCCGGCATAACCACCCGCACCTCCCCTGCCTCGACCCAACCCACCCGCCACGCCGCACACGCCACTGCGCTGGCACTGGTGCCAGATGACGCGGTCGGTCCCTCACCACGTTCGAATACCCGGGCGAGGATTTGCTGCGGCGACGCCAGCGCGGCCCACTGCAGATTGACGCCCGCCGGGCAGGGATTGCCGGCACCGGTGGGCATGGCATAGGCGATTGCTGTAAGCCTTTCGTTCAGCGGTGATTCAAGCATCTGCTCGTTACTCGGCAACATGGCCGGATTGCTTAGCAGCGTCACGCAATGCGGATTGCCGATGCGGACGAATTGGCTGTGGGTCCAAGTGGGATCGAGTTGTGCCAGGGGCTGGACATGGCTGACGTCGCGATTGTTGAACTGAACGTTTTCAACCGTCTGCGCACCCACAGCCTCCGGGCCGAAGCCAGGCTGACCGAGGTCGAGCCAGATACCGCGCACGCCTTCGACTTCGGCGGGTCTCACCGAGGTTTCCAGCGCCTCGCCTTTGTCATGATGAACGCGCAGCACGACGCCCTGCTCCGGCAGCAAGCCTTGCTCGGTCAATGCCTGAGAAAAAATCGTCAGGCCGTTACCGCTGCGCTCGGCGAGACTGCCGTCGGTATTCACGATCAGCACATCGAACGGCGCAGATGCCTGAAACGGGCCGATCAGCAGGCCGTCGCTGCGGTGGGGTTTGCTGTTGGCCGGGCGTTGGCCTTCGGGCCAGTGACAGCACAAGGCGATGGCGGCCTCGCTCCATTGCTGCCTGGATACGGCGCACTCTGCGGCCCTCGCTGGCAAAGCGATTCCGGCTTCGCGCAAGGCTTGGGGCGAGACCACTCCGTAGATATTGCCGCGTGCGTCGTAGAACTTCGTCATGCCTTGTTCCCGTATTCCATGCTGGCGAAATCCGACTGTAAACCGCAAACCAGTGTGGGAGCGAGCCTGCTCGCGAAGGCGGTGCGTCAGTCGACAATTCCATATTTGACCCACCGCTTTCGCGAGCAGGCTCGCTCCCACAGGGTAGGATGTTCACCGTTATGCCCCGAAAGGCCTGAGATCGAACCTCAACGCCGTCAGAATGTCACTCGGGATGCAGTTGTTTTTTTTGCCAAGGATCGATATGACCAGCCTCAACCCCCAAGACACCTTCGTCCCCGGACGTCTGCAACAGATGTCCACGCGCGTTGCCTTTTTCATTGCCGGCCTCGGCATCGCCGCGTGGGCGCCGCTGGTGCCGTACGCCAAGGCGCGAGCCGGGCTGGATGAGGGCACGCTGGGGTTATTGCTGCTGTGCCTGGGCGTCGGTTCGATTCTGGCGATGCCGCTGGCGGGGATCCTCGCCACGCGCTTCGGTTGCCGACGTGTGGCCACCGGCGGCACCTTGCTGATCTGCGCGGCGCTGCCGTTGCTGGCGACGGTGTCGTCGATCCCGGCGCTGATCGCCACGTTGTTCATGTTCGGCGCCGGCCTCGGCACGGTGGATTCGACGGTGAACCTGCAAGCAGTGATCGTCGAGCGCGCCAGCGGCAAGCACATGATGTCGGGGTTCCACGGCTTGTTCAGCCTCGGCGGCATTGTTGGTGCGGCGGGCGTCAGCGCCCTGCTCGGCCTCGGGCTGACACCGCTGGCAGCGATGCTGGTCGTCGTCGTGTTGCTGATCGGCGCCTTGCTCAAGTGTGTGCCGCACATGCTGCCCTACGGCAGCGAAAGCTCCGGCCCGGCGTTCGCCATTCCCCATGGCATCGTGCTGTTTATCGGCGGCATGTGCTTCATCGTGTTCCTCACCGAAGGCGCGGCGCTGGACTGGAGCGCTGTGTTCCTCGTTCAGGAACGCGGGATCGACACGGCTTACGCGGGAATGGGTTACGCAGCGTTTGCCCTGACCATGACCGTCGGCCGTCTGCTCGGTGATCGCATCGTGCGCAAGCTGGGTGCCACGCGGATCATTCTGTTCGGCGGGCTGTTGGCGGCGGCGGGACTGTTTCTCGCCACCTTCGCGCCGAGCTGGCAAGCGGCGCTGCTCGGTTATGCACTTGTCGGCGCCGGTTGCTCGAACATCGTGCCGGTGCTGTACACGGCAGTGGGCAAGCAAACGGTGATGCCGGAAAGCATCGCGGTGCCGGCGATTACCACGCTGGGTTATGCCGGGATTCTCGCCGGGCCGGCGGTGATCGGTTTTGTCGCCCATGCCAGCAGCTTGAGTTTTGCCTTTGGCCTGATGGCGGTGCTGTTGGTCGCGGTGGCCATCGGCGGTAAGACATTGAAAGTATGAAGATTAGCGCGACACCTGTCAGGTTTGACACTAGACAGGCTTCGACCCTTTGAATCATGGTGATTTCCAGCCCCGCGGAAATGGAAATCTGTCATGAACATTCGAATTGGATCGGCTGTTGCACTTATCGCTCTTCTCCAGGGATGCGCCTCCGTCAATCGATACGACTGGGGCGAAGGCGCAGCCAACTTTGCTCCCGCTGAGCGGCTGGCCAATGCCGACGGACGTTATGCGCATTGGCAAGCCATTGGCCGTGTCGAAGTTGAAGGCGGCATGACCTGCTCCGGTACACTCATTGACACACGAGAACCCGGTACTGTGTCGAATCCGGCTTATGTACTGACCTCCGGACACTGCACACATCCGGAGATAGGCAATAACGAGGTCATCGTCAATCAGCCTGCAAAGGGTCGGGTGACGTTCAATTATTTTTTCGACACGCAACCGCACAGTCGCTCATATGCGGTAGGCCGGATTGGTTGGAGCACGCTACGTGGCCAAGACATCTCTATCGTTGAACTTGCTACCTCTCTGGAACAGTTGATCAGCGACGGTATCGAGCCTCTGAAACTGGCGCATGCCCCCTTGCCCCCTGAAGAAAACATTTTGATCACCGGCGCGCCCGTGAACGGCTTCATTCAGCGAATGGCATGCAAACAGGAACATTCGGCATCGGTCATCGAAGGCCCTTGGCGATGGGTAGGACAATCGAGCAACCGTTGCCTCGATGTTGTCAGTGGATTATCCGGCTCACCATTGCTTGCGCGTTATACCAATGAAGTCGTGGGTGTGTTGGGCACTACCACGCGCGGAAGTGACCGTAATCGATGTGACAAGGGCGCCCCCTGCGAAGTCATTGCCGGGCAGGTCAACAAGCGAACTGCCACCAACTACGCCTCCACAACCGAAGGTCTGGGTGCTTGCTTCACCAAGGGACGTTTCGACCCGCGTCCGGGTGACTGCCCGCTGGGAGCGGCATGGTCTTTTCCAACATCATCGCAAAACAGCGATTACATCAGAGTCGAGCGTGACGAGCACGGACAAGTCGTGCCATGGCATTGGCTGCAAACCTTCGCATTGAGCGCTCCCTACTACCGCTATCGCTATACGCGCACGCTGGACGAATGCCAGTCGCTTGCTGGGTATAGCCAGGTACAAACCGCTCGCCCTGGTTCCGAGAATCAGTTGAGCCATGAACTCAAAGAAGGTGCGGGGCTATATTTTCTCTGCCTGATTGGCCAACAGCGGCCTACGGACGTGCCAAAACAATCGGATGGAAAAACCCCCAGCATCTATTGGCGGTGGTTGCTGGACGCACCAGCGCCGTTGGCGCCTGCCTATAAAATCGAATGGGTGGGTGACGATGACTACGATGTCAGGGTTTTTCCGGTCTCACCGGATCTGGATCCCTTCCAATTTCAATACAAGTCCGGGCAGCCCGGGAGCGTCAACTGCAATGACGGGCAGGGATTCCAGCGCGTACCGCCCTCCACGGGCGTGTTCCATGTTTCCGTTGCCAATGGCCAGCAGAACGTCTGCCTCAAAGGCGCAGACCTGGCTGGGAATCCCGGACCGACCATCGACTTTCTGATTCCTCAATAGCTTCAGGCCTGTTGTGGCTGAGCCGTGTGAAACCGGTTCAGCCAAAACAGCGCCTTAGAAACCGACGCTGGCCTGCACGAAGAACGTGCGCGGTGCGCCGACATACATCCCCGAGTTGTTGTCGCTGGAGCGGGTGAAGTATTGCTTGTCGAAGACGTTCTTCACCCCGGCACCGAGCTTGAGGTTCGACACCTGCGGACCAAAGTCGTAGCCGCCGCGCACGTTCCAGGTCACGTAACCCGGGATGTCGCCGTACTGCCCGTCCGCCGTGCCTTCAGTGATGTAGTTGCCATTGAAGCTGCCATCCGCATTCACACCGGTGCCCGGCGAACGCTGTTTCGATTGGGCGAAGCCATCGATGTTGTACGTCCAGCGGTTGATCTCGTACCGCAATCCGACCGTCGCAACCTGCCGCGAATAGAACGGCAGATCGCGCCCCTTGAAGCCGGGGATCTCGCCTTCATAGGTGGCGCGGGTGTAGGTGAAACCGGCGTTGGCGGTCAAACCATCGAGGCGCGGATCGAGGGCGGCCATGTCGTAGTGCGCCGAGGCTTCGATGCCCTGGTGCTTGGTCGCGCCGAGGTTGGTCCAGCCGACGTCGTTGCTGATGTATTGCAGTTCGTCATCGAAGTCGATGTAGAACAGCGTCACCTCGCCGCCCCAGACATCATCGTTGTAACGCGTGCCGATCTCGTAGGTCTTGGCCTTTTCCGGCTCCAGACCGTTGGCGGTGCTGTCACCCGAACCGCCCTGGCCGAGCTGGAAATATTGCAGGCTGCCGAACGAGGTTTCGTAGTTGGCGAACAGTTTCCAGGCATCGGAGAGGTGATACATCACGCTCAGCGCCGGCAGCGGCTCATTGCTTTCGATGCTGCGGTTTTTCTCCTGGACCGGCCGGCCAGCGGTGTCGAGCACGGCGCGGTCGTGCCAATCGGTGCTGATGTGTTCGAAGCGAATGCCTGGGGTGATGGTCCAGTTGCCGACGTCGATCTTGTTGTCGACATACACCGAATTGGCCTCGGTGCCACCGGTGCGATCCTGGAACACATGGCCGTCGGAGGTCGGCGTGACCACCGGCTGATTGTTGACCAGCGCCAGACGGCTCGATTCTTCGTGCATGGCCTCTTTCAGATAGCGATAACCGACGCTGACTTCCTGCGTGGTCGGACCGACATCGAACACCCGCGACACGCGCGGTTCGATGCCGAGGGTGTAGTAGGAACGCGGGTAAGAGCTGAGGGTGCGCTGATCGCGCGCGGCGATGGTACTGCCGCGAAAGCTGTCGGTGTAGTAGGTGAGGATTTCTGCCTGGGTGCGCTCGTCGATCTGGCGAATCCACTTGAACGACACGTCCTTGCGTCGGCCTGTGAACTGGTCGTAGTCACGCACCGATTCGTACGGTTTGTCGTCGTACTGACGCTGGGTCAGGCCGCCGGGCATGTCGGCGCTGGCGTCGTAGTAGTGGAAGTTGAGGCTGAAATCGTCCTGATCGGTCGGCGCCCAGTGCGTTTTGAGCAGCACGTCGTCGATGTCGTTGCCGTTGTTGCGCTCGCGATAGCCGTGGCCGTTGACGCCGGAGTACAGCAGCGCGACGCCCATGCCGTTGTCGGCGGTGCCACCTAGAAATGCGGTGTCGATGTGTTTCCAGCCGCCGTACTGCGTCGTTTCCAGGGTGGTGCCGATTTCGCCGGTGGTTTTCTCCGGGATCGCGCGGGTCACGAAGTTGATCACGCCGCCGACGTTCTGCGGCCCGTAGCGCACGGAACCGGCGCCACGCACGACGTCGATGCTGTCGAGGTTGCCCGAGGAAATCGGCGCCATCGACAGTTGCGGCTGGCCGTACGGAGCAAACGCGGCAGGTACGCCGTCGATCAGCACGGTCGAGCGTGGCGACAGGCGCGAAGTCAGACCGCGTACGCCGACGTTGAGGGAAATATCACTGCCGCCGGTGCCATTGGAGTCCTGCACCTGCACGCCAGGCACGCGTTTGAGCACGTCGCTGACGTTCATCGCGCCCTGCTCGACCATCGCTTCGCGGCGAATCACCGTGCGTGCGCCGGGGTGGTTCTGCACCACCGCCGCGTCCGCGTCACCGAGCCAGTCGCCGACCACTTTGATGTCGGTCACGCCGAGCTCCAGCGGGCCGTTGCTGGCTGCGGAGGTGGCGGCTGGAGCGAGCGTCACCGAGCCTTCGTTGATCTGATAATCGAGACCGCTGCCCTGCAACAGCTGCCGCAGCGCCTGCTCCGGCGAAAGGTCGCCGTCGACCGCTGGCGCCTGTTTGCCGGCCACCAGCTCGGGGCTGAAAAACACCTGCAGCGAGGTTTGCTGGCCCAGTTCGCTCAAGGCCTGGCCCAGCGGTTGCGCGCGGATATGAATGGCTTCAGCGGCAAAGGCCAACGGCATCGCGGCGCTGACCGCCAGCGCGAGAGCCAATGGCAACCAAGGGGATTTTTTATTGTGGGTTGTGGTGATGTTCACGTCGTACGCAGTCCTGTGGATCGCAAGAGTGTGCGGCTGTTAATGCAAACCAGTTGCAGTTGAACAGGAAGACGATGAACTGAAAAAAAACCTGAATGCTATCTGGAAATTATTTCCTGACTGCCATCGGCAAGGGTGCGCACCGTCACCGGCAGGATGCTCGGCAAGGCTTTGAGCAAAGCGTCGGTGTCATCGGATTTGAACACGCTGGTCAGGCGCAGGCTGGCCACGTTCGGCTGGGTTACGGTCAGCGGTTTGTCGCGATAGCGCGATACTTCCACCGCGACTTCACTGAGGCTGGCGTTGTTGAACACCAGTTTGCCGTTGCGCCATGCGGTCAGTTCCGCCGGGCTAACCGCGTAGGCCGGCAGGACCTTGCCCTGGGCATCGACCGCCGTGCCGAGGCCTGCGGTGAGGTTGATGAATTGGTTGTCCGGGGCAGCACTTCCCTGCACCTTCACAGTACCCTGCTCCACCGCCACGCGGGTCTGCGTGGCATCGCGGCGCACATCGAAACGCGTACCGGTGACTGTGACCTTGCCGCTGCCGGCTTCGACAATAAACGGACGCGAGGCGTCGTGTTCAACACTGAACATCGCCTCGCCCGCGCTCAATTCGATCAGCCGTCGATCCTTCTCATAACGCACCTGCAAGCGGCTGCGACTGTTCAGATCGATTACAGAACCGTCCGGCAACGCCACATGCTTGCGCTCGCCCGGCGCCGTGGCGAATTCGGCGCGGTAGCCACCCGGATGATTCAAACCACTGAACAGGCCAAGCCCCAGCGCCACGGCCAGAACACTCGCGGCCACGGCATAACGCAGCAACGGCCGACGTTCGCGGCGGGGAGTTTGCGCAAGCGCCTGAAGACGCGACGTCGGCAGCAGATCAGCCGCCGCCCACAAACCCTGCAGCAACTGGAATTCTTCGCGGTGTTGCGGATGCTCGTTCAGCCAAGCCTCGAAGCGCTGCCGTTGCTCGACGCTGACATTCGACTCCTGCAATCGCACGAACCAGGCCGCCGCTTCGTCACGCACCGCCGTTTGCCCACAGGCGCAATCACCCGTTTCCATCATGGAATGTCCTGTCCGGCTGAGAATGAAAAGGTGCGAACGCTCATGACTGCAAGCCATCCAGCCGCTCACGCAGATGCCGCAGGGTGCGGATCATATACTTTTCGACCATGTTCTTGGACAGCCCCAGGCGTTCGGCGATTTCTGCCTGCGTCAGGCCTTCGATCTTCTGCCAGACAAAGATCTTGCGGCAGTTGAGCGGCAGCTCGGTGAGCGCGCGTTCGATGGAATCGGCCAACTGGATCGCGTGCATGTAATGCTCCGGATCGCCCGCCGACGACGCAGTGTCCTCGACCGCCTCCGACTCCATGACGCCCCGCCGGTCCTCCCGCCGATAACCGTCAACGGCGATATTGCGCGCGGTCTGATGCAGATACGCGCGGGGCTGCTGCACCGCCACCGAATCTGCCTCGAGCACCCGCACAAAGGTGTCGTGCGCCAGATCCTCGGCCTGCGCGCGATTGCGCAGGCGCCGAGTCCAGGTGCCGATCAACTCTTCGTAATGCTCGAAAAAGCCGGATCTGCGGGAGCGCATGGGGGATGGGCGGCGTGGTGAGAAAGGGGCGTGAATAGTAATGCTTCGTATTAATACAAAGCAATGCACGCTGTGATGGTGTTCTTGATGCGCAAGGTGCGCTCACACGAGGCCGAGTTCAGATGGACACGGAAGATCTCCCTGTGGGAGCGAGCCTGCTCGCGAATGCGGTATGTCAGCAACGATGATGGTGACTGACACGTCGCCTTCGCGAGCAGGCTCGCTCCCACAAGGTAAAAGCGTGAATGCCTCAGGCCTGCGGCAGTTTGCGGAAGCCCACCGCCAGTCGATTCCAGCCGTTGATGGTGTTGATCGCCACCGTCAGGTCAACCAGTTCCTTCGGCGAAAACTGCGCAGCGACGACTTCATAGTCTTCGTCCGGCGCGTGGGTCAGGCTCAGTTGTGTCAGCGACTCGGTCCACAGCAGCGCGGCGCGTTCACGCTCGCTGAAGAACGGCGCTTCCCGCCATGCCGTCACGGCGAACAGGCGGCGTGGGGTTTCGCCGTCCTTGATCGCGTCGGCGGTGTGCATGTCGATGCAGAATGCGCAGCCGTTGATCTGTGAAGAGCGCAGTTTGACCAGCTCGAGCAGGCTCTTTTCCAGCGACAGTTTCGAGACGGCATTTTCCAGCGCCATCATCGCTTTCATGGCATCGGGGGAAGCGGTGTAGAAGTCGGCACGAGGTTGCATGGTGGGCTCCGGGGTAGCGATTGAATGTGCGGCTACGTTAGTCCCCGGGGGTGGTTCGGCAAATAGCCAATATTGCAGAAGAACGGTAGGCCACTCGGCGCGGCGACTGACCGCTCGTCACTCGACGGGCACCAAGGTTTCAGTGCGCAAGACCAATATCAGGTAATCCCCTTTATCAGGAGACGTACCATGATGACGCGCAAATTCACTTCGTTATTGTTGGCCGGCCTGCTCGCCACGGCGTCCGCCGCCAGCTTCGCTGCCAATGACAGCACCGATGCGACGGGCACCAAGTCCGGCGGCGCCAGCAGTTCAACCATGCCGCCAGACAACACCCCAGGCTCGCCATCGGGTGGCAGCGGTTCTGGCGGAACCAATAACGGCACCGGCACCGGTACTGGCTCGGGAATGGGCACTGGAACGGGCACCAATGGCGGCGCCAGTGGCTCAGGTTCCGGCGCGGGCGGCGGCACCGGCTCGGCCGGCGGCGGCACGGGTGGTGCGGGCGGTGGCACGGGCGGCTGAACGAACAAGAGCCATCCCAGATAGTCCTGCATACATCAGGACTCAATGTGGGAGCGAGCCTGCTCGCGAAAGCGGTCTGTCAGCCAACCTTGATGCAAGCTGACACACCGATTCGCGAGCAGGCTCGCTCCCACTTCTGATTTCTGTTGATTGAAAGAATCAGCGATCCGAACGCATCAGCTCGGCAAAACCTTCCTCCGGCGCATACACCGCCGCGCGGTTGCGTCCGGCATTTTTCGCCTGATACAACGCCGCATCCGCGCGCTGGATAAACACTTGCGGGCTGTCGTTGCCGTGCGGAATAAATGCATAACAGCCCAGGCTCACGGTGAGATAACCGGTCGGCGAGCCGCTGTGGATGATGTGCTTGTCGATCACGCTGCGGCGAATTTGCCCGGCTATCGCCAGCGCGCCGTTGATGTCCGTGTCCGGCAACAGCACGGCAAATTCTTCGCCGCCATAACGCACCGCCAGATCCGACTTGCGCTGGCAGCAGGCCTTCACCACTTGCGCCACCTGCGCCAGGCATTGATCGCCGGCGACATGGCCGTAAGCATCGTTGTAACGCTTGAAGAAATCGATATCGAGCATGATCAGGCTGACCGGGCTGACCTGACGTGCGCCCCGGGCAAATTCAATGTCCAGCGAGCGCTCGAACAAGCGCCGATTGGCCAACCCGGTCAGGCTGTCGTGGGTGGCGATCTGCTCCAGCGCCCGTTGCGCCTTGCGCAGGTTTTTCTCGATACGTTCGCCATCGCGCACTTGATGAATGAACACCCAGCCGAACAGGCCAACCCCGAGAATCACCAGCGCGACAATCACGCTGGACTGAAATGCGCGGTCATACCAGCCCTGCAGAATCGTGTCTTGCGACGTCGCAGCAGAGACCACCAGCGGATACGAGGCGAGCTGTCGATAGCCATACAAGCGGGTCACGCCGTCGACCACGGAGTTGAGCATCGCGGTGCCAGCGTTAGCGTTCGGCAGCAAGGTTTGATAGATCTCGCCGTGGGCCACCGAGGTATTGAT
This sequence comes from Pseudomonas sp. Sample_23, assembly GCF_004307595.1. NCBI lineage: Bacteria > Pseudomonadati > Pseudomonadota > Gammaproteobacteria > Pseudomonadales > Pseudomonadaceae > Pseudomonas > Pseudomonas sp. Sample_23. The sequence goes on along the minus strand of NZ_RCNX01000088.1, from coordinate 81,841 downwards.
CAACGACTCATCAAAGGGCCGTCGCGCCAGCAAGGTGCCGTCGGTCAGCGCCAGAAACATGATGCCGCTGTCATCGAGGCTGAAGCTTTTGAAGAACTGATCGAAGTAGGACATGCGGATGCCCGCCATCAGCACGCCCTGAAAGTTGCCGAGCTGGTCGTTGACGCGTCTGGAAATCGGAATGATCCACTCGCCGTTTTCGCGGCTGCGAATCGCCGGGCCGATGTGCGCAACGGTCGAAGCATTCTGCTGATGGAACTTGAAATACTCGCGATCGGCCACGCCGTTGCCACGAGGCAGATCGGCGAACGAGGTGATGATCCACTGCCCTTCGCGATCGAAGAGAAAGATGCCATGCAGCTGATCCAGTTGCTGCGCGCGGCGGGCAAAGATCCGCTGCAACCGAGGGCGCTGCGCCGCCCCGTAACCATCGTCCTGAATCCAGTCGACCAGGCTGGTCATCACCAGATCCGCCGCCCGCACGGTATCCTCGGCCTGCTGCGCCATGGCCCGGGTCAGGTTGCCCGAAGCCATCTTCGCCACTGCCAGATCCTGACGCCGCGACTGCTCCAATTGCAGGTACAGCAGACCGCACAGGCACAGGCTCACCGCAACGATAAACAGCACCGCCGCTTTGCGAAGCGGCAACCGTTTGAGCGTGCCGGGGGCCTGATGCGGATCGTGAATGGGGATTGGCAAAAGCATGTCCTGGGCAGGTACGACAGGGGCGCGAGCCCGAAACCCTTGTATGAGTGAGCGTAGCCCACCGGGATGTACCGGGCAAACGCCCGCCTCCCGCCCAGTTATCGGCGCGTCGCGAGTTTGGATGATCGCTTTTCGTCGATTTATTTACGATTGCTTCTTTACGGTTAATCAGTTGTGCAGGGCCAGGCGTCGCATCGCGCTGGTCAGGTGTGCGCGGGCACTTTGCGCATCGCCTTCACGCATCTGTTCATAGGCGCGCTGCGCAATCGCATGAGGCACCGGTTTCAATTCGCGCTGAGTGGCCATCGCCAGCAGTTGCACCTGCGCGGCGCGTTCCAGGTAATACAGATCGTCCCAGGCTTCGGCGATGGTCGGCGCAGCGACAATCACACCGTGGTTTTTCAGAAAGAGAATGTCGGCATCGCCCATGACGCTGGCGATGCGATCGCCTTCGGATGCGTCCAGTGCGAGGCCGTTGTAATCCTCGTCCACCGCCGTCCGTCCATAGAACTTCAGCGCGGTCTGCCCCAGCCACAGCAGCGGCGGGCCTTGCACCAGGCACAACGCGGTGGCGTGCGGCATGTGGGTGTGGAACGCGACTTTTATCCGTGGCAGTTGTTTGTGCAGGCGCGCGTGGATATAGAACGCGGTTGCTTCGGGCTCGCCATCGCCATCGACCACATTGCCGGCGAAGTCACAGACCAGCAGATTCTGCGCGGTCATTTCCGAAAAAGCGTAGCCGTATGGATTGACCAGAAACAGATCATCATGCCCCGGCAGCATCGCCGAAAAATGATTGCAGATGCCCTCCTCCAGACCATGCAGGGCTGCCAGTTGAAAGCACGCAGCGAGTTCGTTGCGGGCGGTGATGATCGCCTCGGTGTCCAGGTGCAGCGTTGCGCTGGGTCTGGCTTTGCCAGTGCCGCTCAAGATATGCGCCATGGCAATTCTCCTTAGGTCCAGCCGAGGAATTTGAACAGCGGCAGCACTTGATCGAGGCTGGACAGGATCGCGTCGGGGCGATAGTCCGGCAACAACTGACGACCCGTGCCGCGATCGATCCACACGCATCGAAAGCCCATGTCCCGCGCCGCAGTGTGATCGAGCATGGGGCTGGCGCAGATGTGCACCACTTCATCCGGGGTCACGCCCAATTGCTCATGAGCGTAGTCGAACAGGCGCGGCGCCGGTTTGTAGGCACCGGCCTGTTGCGCGGTGATCACCCGGTCGATATGGCCACCGAGTTGCGCAACGTTGCCGGCAATGATGTCGTCGTCGGTGTTGGAGACGATGCACAGCTTGAAGCCCAAGGCTTTGAGCTGCGCGAGGGTGTCGACCACTTCGGCAAATGGCGGCATGTTCGGGATGGCCGCCGCCAGGCGTTGACTGTCCTCGGGCTGGCTCGGCAAGCCCAACTCTGCCAGCGCCAGTTGCAGGCCGAGGGTGCTCAGTTCCCGAAAGGAACGGTGCGGCGGTGTTTGTTCCAGACGATGCTCGTGACGGTCGTAGACTTCGATCAACTTAGTGGCGTCGACGGCGTGCTCGCCCTTGTCGCTGAGCAGTTTCTCGACCACGGCTTTCAGTCCTTCATCCCACTGAATCAGCGTGCCGTAGCAATCGAAGGTCAGCCAGTGCGGGCGTGGCGTGTTGTTCAAGGTCATCGGTCGATTCCTCCAGAGTGAGGACTTCAGCTTATGAGCGCGCGGTGATAGTGTGAAATTAAATAAACACTCAATCGTCATTCGAAGATCAACTATCAGGAATACCGCCATGCTGGATCTGGAATTGCTGAAGACCTTTGTCTGCGTGGTAGACGAAGGCAGCTTTACCCGCGCTGCCGAACGTGTGCACCGCACGCAATCGACGGTCAGCCAGCAGGTGCGCAAACTAGAGGATCTGGTCGGCCACCCGCTACTCCTGCGCGACCGCACCGGAGTGAACGTCGCGGTCACCGAACACGGCGAACTGCTGATCCACTATGCGCGCCGATTACTGGCACTGTCCGCCGAAGCCACGCAAGCGCTGGCCAGTGACGTCGACCTGGAAGTGCTGCGCATCGGCATGCCGGAAGACTTCGACGCCCGGCGCATGGCACTGATCCTCGCCGGTTTCACCCGCAGCCATCCGCAAGCGCGCCTGGAAACCATCAGTGGCATGAGCCTCGACCTGCGCCAGCACCTCGACGCCGGCGACATCGACATTGCTCTGATCAAACGCGAACCCGACAGCGGCCCGGCATGGGCCACCTGGCCGGAACGACTGGTATGGGTCAAAGGCACCGAATTCGACACCTCCAGCGGTGTGCTGCCGCTGGCGCTGTTTCCCCAGGGCTGCCTGTATCGACAACGGGCGATTCGCCTGCTCGATGTGGCGCAGCGACCGTGGCGAGTGGCGTTCGGCAGCCACAGCCTGACCGGGATTCAAGCGGCGGTGGCGTCTGGGTTAGGGGTTTCGGTGTTGCCGGTTTCGGCGCTATTGCCAGAGCATGAGGTGTGTACGGATCTGCCGGAGTTGGCGCCGACGGAACTGGCGCTGGTCAGCCGCGAGGGAGTGTTGAGTGGGATGCAGCGGGGGTTGGTGGAGTTTTTGCGTGGGGAATTGGGCGTGGATGCGGGGGGATTTGCGTGAGTCCCCCGCCCGGGGTTGTTTATTCGGGTTTGTTGATTTCGCGGAGCAGGTCGGCGGTGGGGATGTTCATGGTGTTTGAGTAGTAGGTTTTGTAGCCAAAGGCGGTGATGACGACTTTGCAGGGGATTTGGGTTTTATTGTATAGGAGGTTATTTAGCTCCGTTGTTGACAGGTGACGTTGTGAACTACGGTCGCTGGAGGTTTCAACCAGAAACGCGCTGGTGAGATAGGAAGATTTCTCTTTCTCTCTCTTGCTCACGTCTGAATCAATCAAACCTACGGCAGAAAATTGCATTGCTTTATCAACCGAGAAATCATGGTCATCCGCCAAGGCACACTCAAGCGTCCCTGACGCCATACCGACTCCCTCTCCACGATTAAAAAGATCCAGAACATCAACGTCCGATTGATATCGGATAGCGTACAACCGAAAACTTTCTCTTTCGACCGACACATAATTCAAATTTGCTGGAGGCTTCGCATGGTCTTTCGCACAGCCGGAACAAACGGCTAACAATGCGCAAAGCAAAAATCTGCACATCACGAAAACTCCCTCATGACTGATTCGAACAACAAATCGCTTGCTGATTTAGCTCCAGAGATAGGTGCGACAAATAGACCTTTAGCGTCTGCATGATTGGTATCTACGTTAGCATTAAGGGAAGGACCGCAAGATATGAGCCATTTTTCGCCAAAGTCCGCTACACCATCTGAAGGATCTCTTTGAGTAGGCATCGCTCTGACGTTTATCCAATCCTCCGCAATGGGCTCGGGACGCTCACGATAGATATCCGAGCCTACCCACACCAATGCGCCTTCACCGACAGGGTCCAAAGTAATCAGCATAGGCACTCTGTACCCCCACTCCGACATTATTCTCGTAAGGTGCGCCCCATTCCACCCCCCAAGACTATGTCCAATAATGTAGATAGGGCAGCTTTTGTACGGTATCAGACTCAAAACATGTCGCTGAATATCTGACTTGCCTCTGACCTCGTTGTAGCCCAGCCACTCCGACTTGTATTTCCCCTCGTCTTGTAACGACTCAGCACGCTTATTAAAGTCCAGCCACGCCCGTTGTATATTTCGATACGGCCCAGAGAAGTAATAACTCTCCTTATCCCCGGCCCCACCAATAAAAAGCACGATCACCTTGGTACTTTCCACCGGCACAGGCTTGGCGCTGACATCCTTCTTGTCGGTCAGCGTATGCTCCTTGTGCAGCTTGTAAGTGTTGCCCTTCGCGCACGTTACCGTCTCCGCAGCCATTGCCTCACTCCTCCAGAAACAGCTTGATGGTTTCAGGCAGGTGCGAACTGACTTCGTGAGTAAACCCGTCGGCATCAGACACGCCATGCTCCATGCGCCCGTCGGCGCGCTGGATCATGTAGGGATGGTTAGGCATCGGTTCGCCGGTTACATCGTTGACCAGTTTCAGCTTGTCGGTGAAGTGCACCGGCATCGGCAGCAGACCACTGAAAGGCGCCGCGACTACGGTGTCGCCAATGATCACCGTGCCTGAACCGCCGATGACGACATTGCCGTGGCCACCGGTGCTGTCCAGCGTCGCCGCGTTCAAGCCATTGATGAACACGGTGCCAGATACAGCGCCGCTGATCGCACTGCCGCAAGCGGACTTGTCGGTCATGCGCGCAGCCGCCAGTCCATCAAAATTGACATTTGGCGAGCCGCTGACGATCGGGTTGGTGCCGTGTCCCGGCAACGGGCAAGCGGTGGGGTCGGTGACGCGGGCAGCGGGTTTTCCGCTCATGAACAGCTCCTTGCAATGTGTCGTGCAGATCCTTTGAGGCGCGCAGCATGCGCGAATTTGCCAAGCGCTACAAATCGTCAGGCAAAAAAGGCGCTCATGCGAGCGCCTCTCTTCATAGGCTGTTACTGATGCTCACCGTACCGGCGGCACCCGAATCTCCCCCGCCCGGCACTGCGTCTTCACCCCTTTGCCACACGCGGCAAACTGCAGGTCCTTGCCCATGCACACCCGCACTTCCGACAGCTGCGGGCCGCTGCAAACCACCGCAATTCCGTCCTCGGGAATACCCGGATTGGCCTTGCGAAACAGATCGACAATCTCCTGAGCTTCGAAGTAGTACGACGTCGAGCCGAACGGCTGTAACGCCTGCGGAATCTTCACCGCGCCGAGGGCCTGATCGGACTTGTCCAGATAGCCCTCCGCGCCGAGACCGCTGCAGGTGCCGTGCTTGGACCATTCGTGATCGAGGAGTTTTTTCGTCGGGTACATCGTCAGGCCCTTGCTGGTTTCTGCCGCCGATAGCCTGGTCAGCGGTGGGCAGGATTCTGGCCAGCCGCCCTTGGCGTATTGCGGCCACAAACCGTGCAGGACAAAACCATAACCCTTGCCGGTGCACTGCGCGTCGTCCTTGTGCGACAGACAAAAAGTCGGCGACCAGGACAGCGCCAGCAGGTAGTAGTCGAACACCCCCGCCACCGATTCCGCCTGCGCTTTGTTCGACGCCGGCTGACGCGCCGAACTCATGCCGATGCTACCGGCCGTCAGCGCGATCAGCGCCAGAATTGTAAACAGCTTTTTCATTGACCCGTTCCTTGGGACGCCTGCGTCCGTGGTTTTCGTTGTTGGCCAGACCTGGCCAGTGCTGATTTCGACACGCTTGTATTGCAAGCGCATGACGCAAGGCAAGGCCCTGCGCCGTGCAAAGGTCTACGCTGAACAGGCAGACATCCAACAAGGGAACCGACATGAGTAAAGCAGACGAACTCGCCGCCAGACTCAAGCAGACACGGCATACCCAGGCTGATGCGGCGCTGGAAATCGATTGCTGGCCTGCTCAGGTGTACGACTTGTACCACCGCATCGGAGCCTGGCTACAGCCAGTCACCGAAGTAGGACTGAAGATTCGGCGAAATCCTACGCACGTTTGCGAAAGTTCGCCGGACGGCGAGAGCCACGATTACGCAATCGATCAGTTGGTGATCGAAGCGAACGATCACAGTCTGATTTTCGATCCGATTGCGCGGTTTACCGAGGACGGTTGCGGACGTGTCGAGATCAAGGTGCCGGGGCGTGATCAGTCGTTGCTGCGCACGGTTGACGAGCATGGCGAAAGCCATTGGTGGTTGCAGACTATCGAGACCGGCCAGGAGCTGGATGCGATCGCGCTGACGGAAAACAATCTGCTGCAAGTGGTGCAGCAAGGGTTGAGCCTGTAAGCCGCCCGGGTTAACTGACAAAACTGTAATGTTTGCCTCAGCCAACTGAAAGCCGGGGCTGGCTAGTCTCTCTGTCATGAGCCAGACGGGGATTTCCAGCGCATGCCTTCCATTCTCACAAGACGCACTTTTGTCAAAGGTCTGGCCGCCGGTAGCTTGCTCGGTGGCCTCGGGCTCTGGCGGACACCGGTCTGGGCGCTGAACGGCGCCGCGCCCGTCAACGAACTGAGCGGTAACGAATTCGAGTTGTTCATCGGCGAAACTCCGGTCAATTTCACGGGTTCGGCACGCACAGCGATGACCATCAACGGCAGCCTGCCCGGCCCGCTGTTGCGCTGGCGCGAAGGCGATACCGTGACGCTGCGGGTGCGTAACCGGCTCGCGGCAGACACCTCGATTCACTGGCACGGCATTCTGCTGCCGGCGAACATGGACGGCGTGCCGGGCCTGAGCTTCCACGGCATTGAACCGGGCGGCGTGTACGTCTACCAATTCAAGGTTCGGCAACACGGCACCTACTGGTATCACAGCCATTCCGGGTTACAGGAGCAGGCCGGCGTCTACGGGCCGCTGGTCATTGAGGCCAAGGAGCCGGAACCGTTCCAGTACGATCGCGACTACGTGGTGATGCTCAGCGACTGGACTGACGAAGACCCGGCCAGCCTGATGAAGACCCTGAAAAAACAGTCCGACTACTACAACTTCCACAAACGCACCGTCGGCGACTTTATCAACGATGTCGGTGAGAAAGGCTGGGGCGCCACGGTTGCCGATCGCACGATGTGGGCGCAAATGAACATGAACCCCACCGACATCGCCGACGTCAGTGGCGCCACGTACACCTTCTTGATCAACGGCCAGGCCCCCGATAGCAACTTCACCTGGCTGTTCCGTCCCGGCGAAAAACTGCGCCTGCGCCTGATCAACGGCTCGGCCATGACCTACTTCGATGTGCGCATTCCGGGATTGAAAATGACGGTGGTGGCTGCCGATGGCCTGCACGTCAAACCGGTCAGCGTCGATGAACTGCGCATTGCCGTGGCCGAGACCTATGACGTGATCGTTGAACCTGAAACCGAGGCCTACACCCTCTTCGCTCAGGCGATGGATCGCAGCGGTTACGCCCGTGGCACTCTCGCCACACGCCCCGGCATGTCGGCAGCAGTGCCGGCGCTGGATCCGCGTCCGTTGGTGAGCATGGACGACATGGGCATGGGCGGCATGGATCACGGCAGCATGGACATGAGCGCCATGGATCACTCCGCCATGGGCCCGATGCAAGCCCATCCCGACAGTGAAAACAACAATCCGCTGGTGGACATGCAGGCCATGATCACCGCGCCAAAGCTTGACGATCCGGGCCTTGGCCTGCGCAACAACGGCCGCCGAGTGCTGACCTACGCCGACCTGCGCAGCACCTTCGAAGACCCGGACGGCCGCGATCCGGGCCGCACGATAGAGCTGCACCTGACCGGCCACATGGAGAAATTCGCCTGGTCGTTCAACGGCATCAAATTCTCCGATGCCGAGCCTCTACGGCTGAAATACGGCGAGCGCATCCGCCTGGTGCTGGTCAACGACACCATGATGACCCACCCGATCCACCTGCACGGGATGTGGAGCGATCTGGAGGACGAAAACGGCAACTTTCAGGTGCGCAAACACACCATCGACATGCCGCCCGGCAGCCGCCGCAGCTATCGCGTCACCGCCGACGCCCTCGGCCGCTGGGCCTATCACTGTCATCTGCTTTATCACATGGAAACGGGCATGTTCCGCGAAGTGCGGGTGGAAGAATGAAGAGGTCCATCATGACTCGACTCAGCGTGTTCTCGCTGATGCTCGCCGGCACCTCAGCCATGGCCGCCGACGCCATGCACGGCATGGACCATAGCCAGATGCCCGGGATGGATCATTCGGCAATGCAAAGCATGGACGACGGCATGATGCAGCCCGCCGCACCCAGCGAAAGCCGCACGCCGATTGCGCCCGTGACCGACGCCGACCGCGCTGCGGTGTTCACCAGCCCCGGCGGTCATCAGGTGCATGACAGCGTCATCAACAGTTACTTTCTTGCCGACAAACTCGAATGGCAGAACGCCGATGACGGCAGCGCTTTGGCCTGGGATCTGTCCGGCTGGATCGGCGGGGATACCGATCGGCTGTGGCTGCGCTCTGAAGGCGAGCGCAACAACGGCAAGACTGAAGACGCGGAAATTCAAGCGCTATGGGGCCACGCGATTTCACCATGGTGGGACGTGGTCAGCGGCGTGCGTCAGGACTTCAAACCCGGCGCACCGCAAACCTGGGCCGCGTTCGGCGTGCAAGGCATGGCGCTGTACAACTTCGAGGCCGAAGCCACGGCGTTCCTCGGCGAGGGCGGCCAGAGTGCGGTACGCCTGGAGGGCGACTACGACATCCTGCTGACCAATCGACTGATCCTGCAGCCGACCGCAGAACTCAACATCTACGGCAAAAACGATCCGCAGCGAGGCATCGGCTCAGGGTTGTCCAATACCGAGGCGGGCCTGCGGTTGCGCTATGAAATCCGCCGCGAATTCGCGCCTTATATCGGCGTGACGTGGAATCGCACTTACGGCAACACCGCTGACTATGCCCGCGAAGAAGACGAGGATCGCAGTGAGGCGCGCCTGGTCCTCGGGGTCAGGCTGTGGTTCTGAATTCTTCTAAAAAAACAAATTGGAGACCTTGCATGCGCACACTAACCCTGCCCCTGATATTCGCCAGCGGATTGCTCCTGAGCACCCTCGCCCAGGCCCATCCGAAACTGCTCTCGTCGACGCCAGCCGAAGGTGCGGAAGGCGCCGCGCCGGGCAGGATCGAGCTGCACTTTTCCGAGAACTTGGTCACGCAATTCTCCGGGGCCAAACTGGTAATGACCGAAATGGGTGGCATGGCTCACTCGCCGATGCCGATGAAAGCCAAAGTCAGCGCCAGCAGCGATCCGAAAACCATGCTGATCACCCCGCTCGCCCCGCTGCCTGCCGGCACCTATCAGGTGCAGTGGCGCGCGGTGTCCGCCGACACGCACCCGATCACCGGTAACGTCACGTTCAAAGTGAAGTGAACAATGGCGGACCTGCTCAACATCATCCTGCGGTTCGCCTTGTACGTGGATTTGCTGCTGTTGTTCGGGCTGGCGTTGTTTGGCTTGTACAGCTTCAACGCGCTGCTGCGGTTCCGTCCGTTGTTGCGCGGCATGGCAGTGACAGGGGCATTGCTGTCAGTGGCCGGGCTGGTGCTGATGACCCGCGCCATGAGTGGCGAAACCCAGCTCGCGGCATTGTGGCCGCACCTGCAGATGATGCTGCTGGAAACGGACGTCGGCCTGGCGTGGGCGCTGCGGATGACAGCGCTGGCCATCGTAGTGATCCGGCCGAGTCTGTGGCCAGCGTCGTTGGCAGGCGCCATTGCCCTCGCTTCGCTGGCGTGGAGCGGGCATGGCGCGATGGACGAAGGATGGCTGCGGTTCTGGCACTTTCTCAGCGACATCTTGCACTTGCTTGCGGCGGGAGCGTGGTTGGGTGCCTTGCTGGCGCTGGTGGTGATGGTGAGCGGGCGGATCGGTGATACACGCCTTCGCTTGCTCGCCGATGCAGTGAAACGCTTCGAATGGGTGGGCGCGTTGATCGTGCTGACGGTGTCGGTCACCGGGGTGATGAATTATCTTTTCATCGTCGGCCCAAGGCTCGACGGAGTGCTGTTCGGCACCTACGGGCTGCTGCTGGCGATCAAGGTGCTGGCGTTTGCCGTGATGCTGGTGCTGGCTGCGTTGAACCGCTTTCATCTTGGACCGTCACTGCAACGATCGCTGCGCGACGGCCAGCACCTCATCGCCGCGAAAGCGCTGCGGCGCAGTGTGGTGATGGAGCTGGCCCTTGCCCTGTTGATCGTGGCGCTGGTGGCGTGGCTCGGCACATTGAGTCCGGACCCGGGATGACACCCGTGGAAGGCTTTCACTACACTGGGCCACCTTCCCTTTCAGAAGCCCGATCTCAATGACAACACTAAAAAGCACGATGATCCTCGGCGGCCTGCTGACCCTGGCGACTGGCGCTCACGCTGACCCGGCCTCGTCCCACCTCGACAGCATTCAGCAACAAGGCCAGTTGCGCGTCTGCACCACCGGCGACTACAAGCCCTACACCTTCAAGCGCAGCGACGGCGACTTCGAAGGCATCGACATCAGCATGGCCCGCTCCCTGGCCGACAGCCTCGGCGTCAAGGTGCAATGGGTGCAGACCACCTGGAAAACCCTGATGCCCGACATGCAGGCCGGCAAATGCGACATCGGCATGGGCGGCATCTCGGTCACACTGGAACGGCAGAAAAAAGCCTACTTCAGCAACACCCTCGACACCGACGGCAAGATCCCGCTGGTGCGCTGCGCCGACCAGTCCAAATACCAGACCATCGACCAGATCAACCAGCCCAACGTGCGCCTGGTGGAACCTGCCGGCGGCACCAACGAAGCCTTCGTCCACGCCTTCCTGCCCAAGGCGCAACTGGCGCTACACGACAACGTGACGATCTTCCAGCAACTGCTCGACAACAAAGCCGACGTGATGATCACCGACGCCTCGGAAGCGCTGTATCAGCAGAAACTCAAACCGGGGTTGTGCGCGGTGAATCCGCATAAGTACATGCAGTACGGGGAGAAGGCTTACTTGCTGCCGCGCGATGACATGAGTTGGAAACTGTATGTCGATCAGTGGCTGCACTTGAGCAAGGTCACTGGCAAGTATCAGCAGACGTTGGGTGAGTGGATTGCGGTGCCGCAGTAAGCCACGGAACCCGGCCACCGCGCGCGTTGAGGGAACGGTTCGCTCAATGCACGCGGTGTCGGGAATCTGAACGTGCTCAAACTGAATGCATTCCTGGCCGGCCTGCTGTTCGGCGTCGGTTGGGGGATAGCCGGCATCTGCCCTGGCCCGGCAGTGACCATCCTGTTGACGGGCCACTGGCAGGCAATGGTTTTCGTATTGGCGATGCTCGCAGGCATGGGGTTATTTACGCTGCTGGAAACCCGACGCAACCCGTGACCGCAGAACAACCGGCATTCAGGCGCATGGCACCGACGGCAGCCAGTGTCGGTGGCGGTCAATGTTTTGCATAAGAGCGCGGATTGGATGATCTCCCCAGCCACGCACTCGTCGAGATCTGCGCCAACGATTTGAACGAGGGCCTGGCAAACCAGTAGCCCTGCATCAGATAAATGCCGCAATCGGCGAGAAAGTCTCTTTCCTCGGCATTTTCTATGCCCTCGGCGATCACTTCCACGCCCAACTCTCTGCACATGTTGACCACGTTGCGCACGATGGTCTGGCGTACGCGGTCACGGTGAATATTGCGGATCAGCGCCATATCCAGCTTGATCAGGTCCGGTTGAAAATCCGCCAACAAGTTAAGGCCAGAATAGCCTGCGCCAAAGTCGTCGATGGCCGTCTTGAAACCAAACTCACGATACTCACGCAAGATATTCATCAAGTGTTTGTTGCTTTCAACGTGCTCGCCTTCCACGGCTTCGAAGATCAGCCGCTCCAGCGGAAAGCCGTATGTGCGCGCCGCTTCCAATGTGCTGCGAATACACATCTCCGGCCGGTAAACGGCATTCGGCAGAAAGTTGATCGACAGGTACTGCGTCATGCCTAAGTCAGCCGCGGTGGAAATTGCCCGCACTCGACACAGTTGATCGAATCGGTAACGGTTCTGATCGTCCACCTGCTCCAGGACAGACAAGGCACCTTCACCGTTTACGCCGCGAACCAACGCTTCATGGGCAAACGTCGTTTGATCGCGCAGATCCACAATGGGCTGGAAAGCGAAGGCGAAATCCATCTCTGGCACACCTTTGTTTCTACAGCCCTGGCAGCCACCGGGAGACGCGAATGATTTTGGAAAGTCGGTCATGAACCACCTGATGACGGGGTGCAACCTTCCATGGCGATAAATAAAACAGCTGCTGGCCTTAGTTATCTGCAAACAACGCAATAACTTCAGCCCCCGCGGCGCCTGAATAGTTGAAGGCACCGCGTGCGCCAAGTTGAAAAGATCAGGTGCGGAAATGCGCGGTCATTCGCTGCAGGTCCTGCCCCAGGGACGCCAATTCGATCGTCGCCGCCGCACTTTCTTCGCTGGCGACAGCCGACTGGTCAGCCACATCACGCACACTGACAATGCTGCGGTTGATTTCGTCGGCCACGGCACTTTGCTGCTCGGCGGCGGCCGATATCTGCAGACTCATCTCCTGGATCGTACCGATGGACTGATTGATCTCGGTAATCGCCAATTCGGCTTTCTGCGCCAGTACCACCGTATCGAGGGTGCGTTCGCGGCTTGAGGTCATCAGCGTCGCGGCCGCTTGCGTGCCTTGTTGCAGGGTGACGATCAGCGCTTCGATTTCCTTGGTCGAGTCCTGCGTGCGCTGTGCGAGCGAGCGCACTTCGTCTGCCACCACAGCAAAACCACGACCCTGCTCACCCGCCCGCGCGGCTTCAATAGCGGCGTTCAACGCGAGCAGATTGGTCTGCTCGGCGACGGCTTTGATCACATCGATGACTTTGCCGATCTGCTCGCTGTCCTGAGTCAGCACATTCATCGCACCGCCCAACTCTTCAATGGCTATGGCAAGTTCGCTGATCTGCACCGTCGCCTGCTTGACCACCGTGCTGCCGTGGCGCGCCTGCTGATCGGCGAGGGTCGCGGCAGCGGAGGCATCGGTGGTGTTACGCGCAACTTCCTGCACCGTCGAAGCCATTTCGTGCATCGCCGTGGCAACTTGATCCACTTCACTTTTTTGCTGACGTACACCTGCGCTGGTCTGCTCGCTCATGGCCGAGAGCTTTTCCGCAGAGGTGGAAATCTGCGTGACGCCATTGCCGATACCTTGCACCAGCGTGTTCAGGTTCTGCGCCATCTCCTGCATCGCATTTTGCAGATCGCCCAACTCATCTTTGCGCGCAGACCTGGCCTGGACCGTCAGGTCGCCTTTGGCAATCCGTCGTGCCAGATCAACCGTCAGCGCTAGCGGCGCAGTGATCTGGCGCGAGATGACCACCGAAGCCAACAGCCCGATCACCAGCGCCAACGCAGTCAATACCGCCATCTGAATAAAAGCCGAATGCTGATCCTCATGCGCAAGGCGCTGCTGGGTGTCCATCAGGCCACTCATGATCTTGTCCATCGCCTTGCTTTCCTGGTCGACCTGCTCGCGCATGTTCTGCTTCTGCTCAAACAGTCCGGCCACTTCCACCAGTACTTCGCGATAACGGCGCATGCCGGCGTGGGCTTCTTCCAGTTGGCTCGACAGCGCCGTCGGCAGGCTGGTGCGCGCCTTGCTGATATCACTCAAGAAGCTATCGATGGTTTCCATCAGCAGTTTTTTGTTCACGTCGTTGGGCACCGCGATGTAACGACGCAACATCAGGCGAAACGTGGTCATGCCATTGCGCAAGTCGGCCACCGTACGCAGCTCCCGAACGCGTTCACCATCGGCAGACGCCAGTGCACTGGTCGTGGTGCCTTCAAGCATGCCGGCAAAAGTTTGCGCGTACTTGTCCGACAGCGCCGTCAGCGGTTTCAACGCATCCGTGGTCGACTGGTCGGCAGCGATCAGCCGTTTCACCTTCTGGTCGTAGGCAACAATCGTGGTTTGCAACGCCTTCAGGGCTTGCTGGTTTTCAGCGCGGGTCAAGGTGTCCAGCGCCTTGCCCACAAGGCCCTGCAAGACATTCAACTGCGCGTTATAGGACTCGGCGAACGCTGCGTCAGCGGCGGCTTCGTACTGTTTCTCGGACAGACGCATATTTTGCGTAGCGTCATTCAACGTGCCGATCAGACGCGTCGTACTCAAGCGATCAACCAGCACGCTGTTGCTGTTATAGCCAATGAAGGCAACCGCCAAAACGGCCAGCAGAAGAATGCCGAAGCCGGTTCCCAGCTTGCGGGAAACTTTGATGTCACCGAGGAAATTCGATGCTACTGCCATATTCAGCCTCAAACGTCCTGACGCGAAACGCCAGGCACAAAAATTGATCACCGGTAACCACAGTCACCGTCCAGACATTCGGGGGTCGTCATCCAGGGCGTAATACGGGACGCTCCAGCTGTCCCGGAAATGCAAATGCCAATGCTGTTGAAGCGTCGAAAACAACCCGACGCGAGCACCGACAGACAAACCTTTCACGTCGCAAACAGAGCATCTGCACGCTGGATTTATCGTTTCAGCAAAGGTGTGTGGAGGGATGCTATTAATTTCGGGAAAACTTGTACAACTTTATATTTTTGTATAAACGTTGAACTTTTTGAGTGGCGTGATGACGCATTGCCATCATGATTTGTGGCACATTGCTACTGGCGTGAAACGGGATTGAAAATGCGGATTCAGGTGCCTGGCCACGCAATCACTGCCTCGGAGGCGTCCGATGTGGTGTGTGGTGGGCATGGATACACGCAGATTGCCTTGATGGCCATGCAGTGATGGTTTGGATTGCTTACCAGCTGACGCGGTTGAGGAAGCCGAAATCTGCGGTTGAGTCGGCGAGTCAGTTTGGCTAGATCCGCAAGCGTAAGCCGTCACCTTAAGGTGACGGCTTTTGTGTTCATTGAAAGGCTGTGCCAATCCTCGATCGATCGGATGAATACCAGATACCGGTGACTTTACCGGTAATGTCCTGGACTGCGACCTGACCCATAAAGCGGCTGTCGTTACTGCTGTCGCGGTTATCGCCGAGCAGATAAACATGATCTTTCTCGACCACCGTCTGCGGCGTTTGCAGATAACGAGGATCCTTCACGCGCTCTGGCGGCGCAAAGAACAGCCCCATGTTTTCGCCGTTGCGAATGACCTTACCGTCAACAATCGACAAGGTATCGCCACCCACTGCCGCCACACGTTTGACCGCCTCCGTGCCGTTGTAGCGATACACCACAATGTCGCCCACCTGCGGCGCGTCGATGCGCATGTTGGTGACGATATAGTCACCGATCGAAAGGGTCGGAACCATCGAGCCGGAGGGGATCAAGTAAGTCTTGAACCCTAGCGTCGGGCCTCGCAATGGACCGAAAAGAACCAGCGTAAAGATGACCAGCGCCACCACGTAAAGCACATGGAAACGGGTGCTGGGGCTGTTCACCGGACGGTCGTTTCTACGCACCGATATCGCAGCCGCCGTGGCCGAGCCGAGTTTCACCAGGACGATAAACGTAGCAAAGACATACAGGCCCAATGGCGTGGCAGGCACCCCGCAGACACCGAGTAAAATCACCCCCAGATAAAGCAAAGCGGCAACACGCACCGCCCACTTCACCTGACCGGCATACACCAGCCCCCAGCCGGCCACTAGGCACGACATCACAAATGCTTGCAGCGGCAACTTCGGCTTATCAGGAGTAGACATAAATTCTCTTCACGTAAATAGCTAACAATCAAGCGCCCGGCCTATTCAGCCAATAGGGCGCTACGGGCAATGCAGTGGGGGTTATTTAGCGGAAAAATAACCGGTCGTACGCAATTGCAGGCTGTACAACTCCTGACGGATGAACGAAAGGGAGCCATCACTCTCGCTACCAAACGAAGGGTGGAGGCCATATGCAGGTTGGTAGACCGGTCGTCGGGAACCCCGGCGCATCCGAAGACGCCCCGCGCATGACCACCATAAAACAAAGACGAGAAACGTCGTCGCAAGACGGTAGTCTTGTGCTTTTGACGGAACGCGCTACCAAACCCGATCACTGTTTTCAGTGACCCGGAGACGATAAAACCCGCAGGCTAGACGCACAAGCCGGCGGATTCTGTCTTAGGTGTAGGGGAGGCGCAAGACAAGGTAGGCTTCGGATGACTTTCACCAGTCAGATTTAAACAAGCGCCTGCGCAATCGTTTAAACGGATACTGAAGGACAGAAAACAGGCAGAAATACACTTCCTCCCATCAGGCCGAGCGCGTCGGAGCCCAGTTCAAACCACAAACAGCGGCTCGCAAGCCTTTGCCTGTTCGCAGACCTGATAAACTCTTGCGCCTTCGCCTTCTTGATCCAGATTCCTCACATGTCCCTACAACCCGTCACACTCTCCCGCCGCTTCTCTGTCGCCCCGATGATGGATTGGACGGACCGCCATTGCCGGTACTTCCTACGCCTCCTGTCGAAGAACGCCCTGCTCTACACCGAAATGGTCACCACCGGCGCTCTGCTCAACGGCGATCACGAGCGTTTCCTCCGTCACAACGAAGCCGAGCACCCGCTGGCGTTGCAGCTCGGCGGTAGTGTTCCGCTCGATCTAGCCGCCTGCGCGCGCATGGCTCAGGAGCACGGTTACGACGAGGTGAACCTGAACGTCGGCTGCCCGAGTGATCGTGTGCAAAACAACATGATCGGCGCGTGCCTGATGGGTCATCCGCAACTTGTGGCGGATTGTGTGAAGGCGATGCGCGATGCGGTGTCGATTCCGGTGACGGTGAAGCACCGGATCGGCATTAACGGGCGCGACAGTTATGCCGAGCTGTGCGATTTCGTCGGCACTGTTCGCGATGCCGGCTGCACGAGTTTTACCGTGCATGCGCGGATTGCGATTCTGGAGGGGTTGTCGCCGAAGGAGAATCGCGACATTCCGCCGTTGCGTTATGACGTCGCGGCGCAGTTGAAGGCGGATTTTCCGGAGCTGGAGATTGTGCTGAACGGCGGGATCAAGACCATGGAAGCCTGCCATGAGCATCTGCAGACGTTCGATGGCGTGATGTTGGGGCGTGAGGCTTATCACAATCCGTATTTGCTGGCGGAGGTGGATCAGCAGTTATTTGGCAGTTCGGCGCCGGTGATCAGTCGGGCTGAGGCGTTGGCGCAGTTGCGGCCGTATATCGCCGAACATCTGCTGGCCGGTGGTGCGATGCATCACATCACGCGGCACGTGCTGGGTTTGGGCACGGGGTTCCCCGGGGCGCGCAAGTTTCGTCAGTTGTTGTCGGTGGATATCCACAAGGCAAAAGATCCGTTGGCGTTGCTGGATCAGGCGGCTGAGTTGCTTGAAGGTCGTTGATTGATGGTTTGAGTGTGCGGGCGCCGCATGAGCGTTGCCCGCTGTTTTGTTGTACTGACAGGATGTCTCTTGGTTATGCCCGCGTTTAAACGTGCTCTATTCAATCGCTTCACCCTCCTCGCTTTATGCTCGACGGCTTCCTCCAACATCTTCGCCGAGTGCAATTTTGCGCGAGGGTGTGGTGAAGGGAGCGGTGGCCCTTTTGAATCAACGCAAATGTCCGGCTTTCTGGTGTTCACGGCGACGATGGTGTCGGTCGACGGAACCTCGGACATATCCGGCCTCAAAAAACGTGTTTACTCGGCTGAGGAAATCGAAGCCGCGCGGTACTTCCTGGCCAGCGACGGCATGCTGCAAGCCGCGTATTTCACCTCGGCCTTGCAGCGCTTTCGTCAGGAGTCGTCGGATTCGACGTTAAACGATCTCGCCGTGGCGGCGTTGATCAGCGCGCAGTGATCAGGCAGCCGCTGCGGCGGTCCAGTTGACCCAGCCAAACAGCCAGGTTGCCAGAATCAACAAACCAAAACCGATCCGGTACCACGCGAACGCGGCATAGCTGTGGTTGGCGATAAATTTGAGCAGGCCACGCACGGCGATCATGGCGAAGATGAAGGCGGTGACGAAGCCGAGGGCGAAGACAGGCAGGTCGTTGGGTTGAAACAGGTCGCGGTATTTGTAGCCGGAATAAACGGCGGCGCCGACCATGGTCGGCATGGCGAGGAAGAACGAGAACTCGGTGGCGGCTTTGCGCGAAAGGCCGAAGAGCAGACCGCCGATGATCGTCGAGCCGGAACGCGAGGTGCCGGGAATCATCGCCAGGCATTGTACGAAACCGACCTTCAACGCGTGAGACCAGCGCATGTCGTCGACATGTTCGACGCTGACTACATGGCTGCGCTGTTCGGCCCACAACATAACGATGCCGCCAACAACCAGGGCCACCGCAACGGTGATCGGGTTGAACAGGTATTCATGAATCGCGTCGGCGAATAACACGCCGAGGATAACGGCCGGGAAAAACGCGATCAGCAGATTAAGGGTGAAACGTTGCGCGTTGCGCTCGGTGGGCAGGCCTTTGACGATTTCGAAGATCTTCGGACGAAACTCCCAGACCACAGCAAGAATGGCCCCCAGTTGAATAATGATGTTGAACGCCATCGCGCGTTCGCCGCCAAACTTGAGCAGGTCGGCGACAATAATCTGGTGACCGGTACTCGAGATGGGCAAGAACTCGGTCAAGCCCTCTACCGCGCCTAATATCAACACCTGGAAAAGGGTCCAGAAATCCATTAATCCTCCGTCAGAGCACTCAGGGTGAGCGACCAGTCAATAACACTCAGGGGTTGAGTATCTGAGTTACACAATTGGCGCATATGAAGATCCAAAGATCGCAGCCTTCGGCAGCTCCTACATTTGGAATGCATTTCCATGTAGGAGCTGCCGAAGGCTGCGATCTTTTGATTTCGAAGAATAGGTCTAACGGACTGCCACACTCAAGTCATGTTAGTAATCGTCGGCCGACGAACTAAACGGAAAAAATTTACATCTATTACTACAAATATTTCAGTTCAGATATGAAGTGTGATCAACCTCACACATTGTTGACATGGCCAATCAATGGCAAAAGGACATAGACAAAGCCATCGCCACAAGCTCAAAATAGTGGCACCATTGCATATAGCCATCACTTACGCATTAGTTCACAAGCCCGAGAAAATCAACTAAAAGCCTGAAAAGCTTAGTTATTGTTAGAAAACTCGGGAGACACGTCTAAAATCCGCACAAATGTTACCAATTGTCAGTCACAGATGAGAACCGGTGCTTTAACATCCCGATGTCAGCACCTAATTCGAGTCAACGCATGATGCTCTCAGGGAACTTGGCGACGAGAAGTCCGCGCCCGACAAATGATGAATCCGGTGTTCTTGCGCTGGGTCGTACACTGGGTGTGGCTGATCATTTCAGATCGCTGATCGCAAAGCACGTGCAACCCGATATGACCCTGGAAACAGGTGCTTTCACTAGTTCATATAAACAGCACGGCTACATAGGTTCCTATCGCGCCATTTTCGTCATCATCGATAGTCCACAAGCCATCGAAGAAAATCTGGCCCTGGTGCAGACCCTGCGCGATGACAACTTGAAGCCACTTATTTGCGCTGTCGTTACCGGCCGCGGTGCCGTCAACAAGATCAAATATTTCCTCGCCGGGGCGGATGCCTGTATCAAGCTCAACACATTGAGCGATGACAGCGAAGACTTGCTCGCGGAGTTCTTCAACAGCGAAGACTGGCAACGAGATATCAATCTCACGCTTGATCCGACGCGGATCTGCCTGATGGACAGTCGGCGCAAACTGGATATCTCTTTCGCCGAAATGAAGATCCTCGAGGCCTTTGCGCACACCGGCAATCACATTCTGAGTCATGATGAAATCGCCAGCATCATGGGCCTCAACACCAATTTCTACGACCCTCGGGCACTGGAAAAATCAATCAGTCGCTTGCGTGGAAAAATCAAGGACATGTATGGTACAAACGCGATTCAGAGCATCCGCGGCTACGGCTATCGCCTGATGCGGGGCCTGATATCGACTGCCTGAGTCTCGGGCAGTCTTCCCTTTTGCATACGTACGAAGGATCGTCTGATGCAGCCATATCGTTTCAATTGCGCCTCATACTTATTAAAACTCAAGCACTTGAATGAGCACGGCATCACGCCACATAACAATAAAACTCCATAACATAGCAGCAGATCGAGTGGAATTTATCGATGGCCATTTTCGGCCAGAACCCTGCCTACGATTACTTCCGAGGAAGTCATTGCTCGCCTGCCGATTTATCTTTTAGCCAATTTTGGTGTGTATTTAGGAGAGAGACATGGAAACGAGTACAACCCTCCCCAGAAAATATTTTGTTGTTGTGACGCACAGCACAACGTCGCAACGTGAACTGGAAAGCATCTTGTCCAGTGAGCGTTTCAATTCGTTTGGCACGTCGCAGGCACAAATGTTTGTTGAAGGTGTTGCTTCGCCCTCTTCCGCCCCGATGGTCATGGAGTTCAGTTACCCAAGCCTCAGCCGAAAGAATGTTGCGCGCAGTATCGAACATGATACTCAACGCATACTGGCCACTCTTGAAAATGAATGGCGAGCTGCGCAAACAGACAATCCGTTTCAAAGCTTCCCGACACGCAGTGCAGAACGCGCTCATATCTCCAATGTCTGCGAGAGCACTGAGCCTTGCAGCGACACCTGGCATCTTGACGATGAACAAGGCGTGTTGCTCAAGGACAATGTTGCGATCAGCCTGACTGGTTTGGAAACCGCTCTGGTCAGGAAAATGCTGAGCCATGAAGAGCGCGTGGTCAGTCGTGATGACTTGATCATCAGCATTGGTCGGGAACCCGAGCAATACCGTGGCCTGGAAATGTGCCTGAGCCGATTGCAGGATAAATTCAAGAGCGCAAGTAATGGCGAGCGATTGTTCCGAGCCGTAAGAAATCGCGGATATTGCCTGATCCAGGAAGTCGTTGCTTAATCACAAGCGACACACAAACCAAGACAAACAGATATAAAGTGCGACTACAACAACAAGAAGAGCACTCTGTTTGGTTTTCCCTCCCTGATTCAATAAAAGCTTCCCTGCCTTCACCCTTCAACAGTAACAAATACGCCCTCGCTTTTTCATCCCCCGCTCTGCGACCTTTTCTAACAACCTTCTATTTAATTATTAAAAAGTTGGCATTGTGCCATCTTGTTAGAACTCGTCAGACACCATTCCCGGCAATAACTTAGTCTATTGGCTGACGACAGTTCGGCTCTCGATGTTGTTACCTCAAGACACTCGCTAAAACAAAAACAATAAGTCTGCATAACAACTCGGCTTTCAACTGTTGAAACCTGAATGGACGTCTTTTGGGGATATCGTATGGATCTTTCTCTCAGTATTAATCGAAGCACGGGCCTCAAGGGACTGACCTTTTGGGGCCAATGGGCGCTGGCACAGGCTTTCGTTGTGACGCTGCTGTTCATCCTCGCTGAACAGCACACCGGCACCGTCGCGTTCTACTACCGAATGTGCGCCACCCTCGCCGTCCTGGCCTCGGTGCCGGCTTACACATTCAGCGGCGTTTATCGCAAACGCGACAACTACCTGACCGGCCTCGGCCGCTTGTTCATGGGCTGGTCGATGACCATGGCCGCGCTGGCGTGCATCGCGTTTGTCTGCCAGGCCGATGAGCTGTTTTCCCGTCAGGTGATTCTCAGCTGGGCGGTGTATGGCTTCCTCGGTCAGGCGTTCCTCTACGCGCCGCTGCATGCGTTTTCCAAGTACTACCAGCGTTCGCGTAAAAGCGAACACCGCACGCTGATTGTCGGCACCGGCGAACTGGCGTTGGGCCTGGCGAAAAAGCTCAGCCAACTGGAAAACCTGCCGCTGATCGGTCTGGTCAGCAACGGTGACAAACCGGTCCTCGCTTCCGACGCACCGCGTGTCGTTGGCGCTCAGGACGAGTTGCTCGAGCTGATCGAAGCCCACGACATTCGCCGCCTCTACATTACCCTGCCGCTGTGCGAAGCGGCGAAGATCGAAGCGATGTATGTCGATTTGCTCGGGGCCAACGTCGATGTGGTGTGGGTGCCGGACTTGAACAGCCTGACCCTGCTCAATCATTCGGTGAAAGTCGTGGACGGCCTGCCGGCGATTTACCTGAACGAAAGCCCGCTGACCAGCCGCCCCACCGCTGCCCTGAGCAAGAGTCTGGTTGAAAAAACCGTGGCATTCCTGGCGATCATCGCGCTCAGTCCGCTGCTGTTGATCATCGCTCTGGCGGTGAAAATCAACTCGCCCGGCCCGGTATTTTTCAAGCAGGACCGCCATGGCTGGAACGGCAAGGTGATCAAGGTCTGGAAATTCCGCTCGATGCGTGTCCACGATGACCGCGAAGTGAAACAGGCCAGCCGCAATGACTCGCGCATTACCGCAGTAGGCCGTTTTATCCGCCGCACTTCGCTGGATGAGTTGCCGCAACTGTTCAACGTGTTGCAGGGGCATATGGCGCTGGTAGGTCCACGGCCGCATGCGGTGGCGCACAACAATTACTACTCGGGCAAGATCCTCGCTTACATGGCGCGTCACCGAATCAAACCGGGCATCACTGGCCTGGCACAGATCAGCGGCTGCCGCGGTGAGACCGACACCATCGACAAGATGCAAAAGCGTGTCGAGATCGACCTGCAGTACATCAACAGCTGGTCGTTGTGGCTGGATCTGAAGATCCTCGTGAAGACGCCGTTTACGTTGTTGTCGAAGGATATTTACTGAGGCTTAGCGCTGCAGATCACAAGGGGACGAACGTCCCCTTTTTTGTGGGCGGGATTTGGGTAACCAGTATCGACTACAGGTGCGCCCCCGTGGGAGCGAGCCTGCTCGCGAAAGCGGTGTGTCAGGCGATGGAGACGTTGGATGTGCCGGACCATTCGCGAGCAGGCTCGCTCCCACAGGGATCAGGGTTAGGGTCGAAAACTGTGCTGTAACACAACACCCTGTGGGAGCGAGCCTGCTCGCGAAAGCGTTGTGTCAGGCACTGAAGATGTTGGATGTGCCGGGCCATTCGCGAGCAGGCTCGCTCTCACAGACCAGCGCTTACTCGGTAATCTTCTCGAAGTTGCGATAGAACATGTCCCCTTCCCGGCTATCCGTCATCGAGTGCAGTTGATAGCTGCGGCTCAGTCTGGCGCCGCCATCTCGGGTCAGTGGTGCCCAGACCAGGTTGGCGCGGCGCATGGTCGACATGCTCATCATTTCGTCGAACGGGATCGACAGGTACAGCCCCTTGTCGAAACTACCTTCGCCATATTCGGCGCTGCTGGCCGTGGTGATGGTTGCCCAGGCACCGACGCGCACGCCGTTGAAGAACTCACGGGAGATATCCACGGTGGTGCCCCAGTCTCCGGCCAGATAGCGACCGACACTGACCGCCGCCAGCGTGTCGAACGGCAGATCGGTATAGCCGGTGATATGCCCGGTCACTACCGAGTAATCGCGCAAGGCAAAGCCCTGATCGAAATCACGCTGGCGCACCCAGTTCAGATCGGCGCCCAGCGACCAGCGCTCGCCGGTCGGGCGGAACAACACTTCCGCACCGACGCCGGCAAACATCGATTCCAGATAGCCGCCGTACACCATGCCGTACAGATCCTTGTCCAACTGCTCGGCATGGCTGAGCTGGAACAACGGCATGGTCGTGTTTGACGTGGTCAGATACTGGCGCAAATCCGTGCGCACGCGAGGCAATCCGCTCGGCGCGTCGTAGACGAATTTGTCGAAGTTGTTGACCAGGTTGGCGCTGAGCAAACCGCTCCACCAGGTGTTGCGGTTGAAGCGATATTCCGCGTCCGCGTCAGCACTGAATTGATAGAGCAAACCGTCCGGGCCGCCGACGTTCTGCTTGAAGCCCAGCCCCACGCCATAGCTGAAATGCTGCGGCGCTTCGGTGTAGAGGGTTGTCTCGTTGTGCGGCATCGCCGGGTTGATTTCGGTGGTGCGGTGCAGCGCCTCCAAGGGTTCTTCGTTGTTGATCACTTCGCGAAAGGTCTGGCGCGGCAGGCTGGTTTCTTCCAGCGGCAAGTCGTAGCGCTTGTTGACCACGGTGAACCAGTCGATGTCGTCGTTGACGCTGTTGTCGAGAATCCGGCTCGCGCGGCCAACGGCTTTGGACGAATGGAAATAACGCTGCTGCTCGCCATAGACGATCAGTTCGGAATCGCGCTGGCTGATGCGCTCGACCTTGTACCCGGCATTCTGCTGCAAACGCCGCGACACATCGGCCCAGTTGACCTGTTCCATCGAGGTCGTCGGCGCCTTCGCCGGCAGCGGTTCGGGGGTCGGGTCGTAGGTCTTGGCCGGCGCCTTGCGGCTGACGAAATTGGTGTGAAAGGTCACGCCGAACATCGCCGTGTTGCCCCGTTCCCAAGCAGCGCTCAGATCGATCGAATCGGTCACCTTGAACACCGCGCCAAGGTTGATCGGCGAGTCCTGTTTGATCTCGTTGTCCTTCGGCTCGTTCTTGTAGTCGTTGCCTTCGAATTCCAGCTTCAGGCTCAGCCGATCCCACGGCGTCTGGTAGCTCACGCCACCGAACAGTGAAGGCTTGCCGCGAAAGTACGAGCCGGAGTTGACGTCACCGGTGCCTTCCAGCGCCGGGCGCGTATCGAAGCGATTGCTGACGTAGCCCAGCGGGTTGTCGAAGTCGCCGCGATTACCGATGTAGCCCCAGGCAATGCCGGCGCTGAAGTCGAAATTGTCGAAGCGCTTGTTGGCGACGAAGAATTCGCTGGAGAACAAACCGGTACCACCGATATCTCGAAAGCCCAGCGCCACTTCCGGCGCCCAGTGGCTTTCCTGCCACAGGCGTACTTTGGCGTCGACCGCCTTGTCCTTGTAGCTTTGACTGCCGCTGAGGGCCTCCGAGCCGTACGGCCGGTTGGTGATCGCGGTGTAGCGGAACGAACCTTCGAGCCAGTCCAGCGGTTGCAACGACACACTGTAGCGGCTGTAGGGATCGGTGCGGTTGGCATTGACGCTCAGCTCGCCGGCCGGGGCCATGCGCGCCGTCGGTGTCTGCAACAGACCGGCGCCACCGAAGTCATTCTGGGTGATGCGCGGCTCGGCGTGAGCCAGACCGCAGGGCAATAACAACACAGCTGCAAAACGTAACTTCAACGAACCACCTCGGCCAGCTGCGTGGCAATGAATTCGGCCAACTGCTGATTCAATTCAGGAAGAGGCGGATCCAGATCATCATTTTTAATCGGCACCAGAATCCTGCTGCCGGCCACCGGAAACTGCCCGGACTCGCGATTCCAGTGCGCGATGCCGACGCGCCGCGACACGCCGTTGGGCTGGATCAGCCACAGGTAATCGGCCTCGGCATCGTCGAGAATCGAGCAGCCTTCCAGGTATTCACGAGCCTCCTGCAATGGCTGGTACGGCAAGTGACATGGCTCGGTGACCGCGCCCAACACCTGCACTTCATCAACCCGTTTCGGATAGATCAGCCGATCGCCGTCATCCAGGCGAATGTTGCGCGCGAAGCCGACTTCCACCGCTACCGGATCGAGGTCAGCGATCTGCCGTCCGGTCACTGGCATTTGTCGGACTTCTTCAGCAACGCGCTGTGCCAGTGCCGCGCGGCTTGGCCGATCAAACAGCGTCGCCATGCGCTGCAGCACCTCGAGATCGAACAACACGCCGACCTTGAGCCGTGTCTGTTCCTCGACCAGCGCCTGGCGCAACAAGCCGCCCGCCAGCCAATAACCCTCTGCATTGGGCACGGCTTCGCTGATCACATCGAACAGGCGTCCACCCGGCGGCAATGCGATCGGACCGGGATTGGCGACGTCGCCGGACACGATGACGGCGGCCTGACTCGCCCCTGCGACCAGCAAAAGACCCGCCGCGATTAGGCTTAAGCGCTTCACGGCAGATGCCTGCGATCAGGAGTCAATTGCACCAGCTTCACGCGCAATTGCGAGGTCAGTTGTTGCTCGCTCTGCAGAATGAAACCGTCGCGCGGGTCGACCCAGTAACGGTTGGTCGCGCTGAGGCCGATGGCTGGGGCGTCGATCTGTTCATCGATGCGCAGCACCGAGTAAGGCTTGTCGAGAATTTCCAGGGTTTCGGTGGCGCGGCGCGAGAAGCGGCTGTTGACGATCACGCCGACTTCCTGGCCCTTGTACAGATCAATCCAGCGCCGTGTGGTGAAACCGTCGGCGACGTGATGCAGACCCTGTTTGAACGGCGAATCATCGGCCAGCCGCGTGCCATCCAGATCACCTTGCAGGCCGAGGCCGATGCTGCGCACGGCGAGGCCATCGCGCAGCAGCAACACCTGCTTGCCGGAGGCGACCCAGAATTGCAGGTCTTCGCGCTCGCGCACCAGCGCCAGTACACCTGAGCCGGATGGCGTGGTCAGTTTCAGTTGCGGGTAGTTGACCCCGGCGACTTCGGCCGCTGTCACATCAACCTCGTCGGGGCCGACGACGGCGGCTTTGAGGTTGTTCAGCGATGCGCTCATCAGCGGGTTACAGCCGCACAGCAACGAGGCCGCCACCAGGCAGACGCCCACTTTCAATAGGTTCACAGTCGGGCGGCCTTATTTGCTGTTGTTGCTGTATTCGCTCCAGTTCTTCGCTGCCGAAGCCCCGGTGCCGACAATCGACGCCGACGGCACCAACTGGCTGATGAAACGGTTCCAGCGCGTAACGTTGGCCGGGCCGACGTAGACGACATCCTGCGGCCGCACCTGAAAGTGCGAGGCCAGCGCCATGGCGGTCGGCGATTCGGCTTCGAGCTGATAGATCTTCGCCGGCTCGACGTCGAGATTTTCCACGCCGCGAATCACGTACACCGCGTTACCGTTGGAACTGGTCTGACTCAGGCCACCGACCGAACCGAGCACGTCGGACAGGTTCATGGTTGCGGTCTTGAAGCTCAGCGCGCGTGGCTGGTTGACCTCGCCCATGACGTAGATGCGCTTGTTGTCGTTGTACGGCAGATACAGCTGATCGCCGCCCTTGAGGTAGACGTTCTGCAGTTCGGAATCCTGCTGATTGAGCGAGTCGAGATTGAGCGGATACACCCGCCCGTTGCGCGTCAGCAGCAGGCCCGACAAGTCGGCGTTATTAGTGTCGATGCCAGCGGAACCGAGGGCTTCGACCACACTCAGCGGATTGGTCGAAATCGCTTGCGGGCCGGCCTTCGTCACGGCGCCGGTGACCACGACTTTCTGGCTGGCGAAGCGCAGCACCGCGACGTCGACCTGCGGCTCGGCGATGAACGCCGACAAGCGCTGTTCGATGTCAGCGCGCAGTTGCTGGATAGTCCGGCCGGCGGCCTGGACTTCCTTGATGAACGGGTAATACAGCGTGCCATCGGAGCGCACCAGACGGCCGTTGGCATCGATTTGTTGTTGCGCGCCGGAGGGGGCGGTCAGCTCCGGATGATCCCAGACGGTGATGTACAGCACGTCATTGTTGCCGATGCGATATTCCGCCGGCGTCACCAGCAGCTCCGCCGGCAGCGACTCACGCTTCTGGGTGGCGCGGTTCATGGCGATCAACTTCGGTGTGATCGGAATCAGCTCGACCCGACTGCTTTCGCTGGCACCCTGGCGGGTGATATCGCTGGTGCTCAGGTACTGGCCGGGGGAAAACATGCAACCTTGCAAAGCGAGACTTGCCAACATTAAAAGATAAACACTACGAGTCATAATGGCACTACGCTATTCAAGGGCGAATCCAAAAAACAAAGTCACCCGACTTGCGTCGGGCGACTCTGTACTGCACTAACAAATGTTCCTGTTAGTTATGCGTGCCGGTTGTACCGGTGGTACCCGTCGTACCGGTGGTACCGCCGTTGGCACTGCCACCGCTGTTGGACGCCGCTACAGCACTGGCAACCATTGCAGTACTGGCCGCGGGCGCTTGCGAAGCCGCCACACTGCCACCTACATTGGTTACCGCTGTCAACGGTGCTTCAGCGGCGGCAGCCCAGTTGCTCAACATCGTCAACAGGGCAACTGCCATCACTTTTTTCATAACAACTCCTTTCTAACATTCGAACTGTTAAAAAACAGATCTGTGTCAGAGCTGGTAGCTTTCAAGTCCGCAAAGAGCGCGAACAAGATCCGTTGTTCTTTCACAGTCCTGTGCAACTGCTAAAGTCGAACGGCAGGTTTATATCTACGGATTTGCAAATGGCATTGCCAGTGTAATTTCCCGACGTTATCTAACAACCTGACTGAAACTAACATCGGACTAAATGGCCATCATCGCGAATAACCATTGGGATGATTCGATTGCCAGCGCCAAGTGTCGGCGACCATGTCCTGCAAGTTGCGCGTGGCTTTCCAGCCGAGTTCTTTCGCCGCTTTCGAAGCATCGGCAAAACTCTCGGCGATATCACCGGCGCGGCGCGGCATCATCCGGTACGGCACCGGCCGCCCGCAGGCCTGTTCGAACGCATGCAGCACTTGCAGCACGCTGTAGCCATCGCCGGTGCCGAGGTTCCAGGTGTGAATGCCGGTGCGCTCGCTGATCGACTGCAACGCTTTCAAATGCCCGTCCGCCAGATCGACGACATGAATGTAATCGCGCACGCCGGTGCCATCGGCGGTCGGGTAATCGTTACCGAAAATCGACAGCTCACGCAGGCTGCCGACCGCAACCTGGCTGATATACGGCACCAGATTGTTCGGGATGCCGTTGGGGTCTTCGCCCATGTGCCCGCTGGCGTGGGCGCCGATAGGGTTGAAGTAGCGCAGCAGCGCAATGCTCCAGCGCGGCTCGGCGAGGCTCAGGTCGCGCAGCACGTTCTCGACGATCAGCTTGGACTGACCGTAGGGATTGGTCGGATTGCCCGTAGGAAAATCCTCGCGAATCGGCATCTCTTCAGGCTCGCCGTACACCGTCGCCGAGGAACTGAACACCAGCCGGAACACCCCCGCCGCTGCCATCGCCTGACACAGAGTGATGCTGCCGCCGACGTTGGTTTCGTAGTATTCGAGCGGCTTGCGCACACTCTCGCCCACGGCTTTGAGCCCGGCGAAATGCAGCACGGCGTCGATCTGATGCTCGCGGAAAATCCGGTCGAGCAGCGGCCGATCGCAGACATCGCCGCGAATCATCCATGCACTTTTGCCGCAAATGGCTTCAACGGCGTGAAGTGCTGCGTCGCTGCTGTTACAAAGATTATCCAGAACGACAACTTCATAACCTGCCTCAAGCAATGCAAGTGTGGTATGCGAGCCGATATAGCCGGCACCACCCGTTACCAGAATCTTCATAGCGCGGTCCGTCATTGAATAAATACCCGGTAGCGTGTCAAGCCATGCCTGGTGGATATGCGGAGCAATTCACACAAACAGGGCGACAACAACCTCAAACAAATTTAGTTCAACCACTGGCAATAATTATTTTTGCCGGTCAAACTGTTTGACGGGTACTTATTAGCACTCCCTGGATACTTATCACTATCGACAGATACCGACTAAAAATAACTTACAACCAAGTAGTCGACATCTCATAACATTAGCGCTTTTTAACAGCGCAACTAATTGCCAGCAACAACCTGACTCGGGTATTAAAGTAAGCCTTCAATAATCATTGAAACTTGCCGCCACTTTCTGGTGCGCAACCGTCGCCTGTGTTCCATGACTGTCCAGGATACTTTTATGATTCGTAAATGTTTGTTCCCCGCTGCCGGCTACGGCACGCGTTTCTTGCCGGCGACCAAAGCCATGCCGAAAGAGATGCTGCCGATCGTCAACAAGCCGTTGATTGAATACGCCGTTGAAGAAGCGCGGGACGCCGGCCTGCAACACATGGCCATCGTCACCGGCCGGGGCAAGCGCGCGCTGGAAGACCACTTCGACATCAGCTACGAACTCGAGCACCAGATTCGTGGCACCGAGAAAGAGAAATTCCTCGCCGGCACCCGCGAGCTGATCGACACCTGCATCTTCTCCTACACCCGTCAGGTGGAAATGAAAGGCCTGGGCCACGCCATTCTCAGCGGTCGCCCATTGATCGGCGACGAGCCGTTTGCCGTGGTGCTGGCCGACGACCTGTGTCTGAACCTGGAAGGCGACGGTGTGCTGTCGCAGATGATCCAGCTGTACAGGAAATTCCGTTGCTCGATCGTCGCCATTCAGGAAGTCCCGGCCGACCAGACTCACAAGTACGGCGTGATTGCCGGTGAGCTGATTTCCGAGGGCATCTACCGGGTCAACAACATGGTGGAAAAACCGGCGCCGCAGGACGCGCCGTCGAACCTGGCGATCATCGGGCGCTACATCCTCACCCCGGACATCTTCGACCTGATCGCCGACACCGAACCGGGCAAGGGCGGCGAAATCCAGATCACCGACGCACTGATGAAACAGGCGCAGAACGGCTGCGTGCTGGCCTACAAATTCAAAGGCCTGCGCTTTGATTGCGGCGATGCCGAGGGCTACTTGCAGGCGACCAACTTCTGCTACGACAACGTGTACCTCAAGGGCCGCTGAGACGCCCCCCCATCACCAGAGGCAGGCAACCATGAACATTGCACAACATTCGACAGAGATTGAACGTGAGGTGGGCAACCTCGGGGTGATGAGCTGGTTGTCGCGCCATCAACCGCTGCCCAGCGCCAACGAGACCTGGCTGGGCACGATTCTGCTGGTGGAGCGGATCGGTGTGTTTCCTGCGTCCGGCGATATTCGCCGGCCGCTGCGCGATCCTTATCCGCTGCTCGCGCACCTGAAGGCGTTGTATGGCGAACAGGCGCTGGAAATGGACGACCGCGATGGTCTGAAAGTGATCTTCAGCGACTGGCGTTTTCGCGTGCGCATCTGCTGCAACGATCCGGCGATCATCATTAATGTTGAAACCCGCTGCGATGCGCGGTTGATGCCGCGCAAGCTTGACGAACTGTTGGGGCTCATCGACGCCTTCAAACACGACGCCTGATCACCCGGGCGTCACGCCGATCCATTGTGGGAGCGAGCCTGCTCGCGAAAGCGGCGGCACAGTCAGCATTGATCGTTCCCACGCTCCGCGTGGGAATGCATCCAGTGACGCTCTGCGTCACGCTGCGGAGGGACGCGGAGCGTCCCGGGCGGCATTCCCACGCGGAGCGTGGGAACGATCAGGGTGGCGAGTCGTCGCAACCGGTACTCGTACCCGTTATCCAGCGATAAAAATAATCGGCAATCACCTTCCCGCCCGTGGCCGGCAACGGATGAATCTTGTCCGGGCCAATCATCGCGCTGGCGTAGCGTTTGACGTCGGGGCCGAAGGCGCATTGCAGGTTGGCGAAGCCCAAATGCTGCTCCCGCGCCCACGGTTCGAGCACCTGCGCATAGGCCGACATCGGATAAGCGCTGGAGCGCGTGGTGTCCTGACGCATGATCAGGTTGATGCTCGCCGCCGGCTGAATCTCGCGCAGCATGCTCACCAGGCCCTGAACGTTTTGCAGGTACTGCGCAGGTTTGACGCCGAAGCCCTGATCGTTGCCGCCGAGCATGATCAGGTAAACGTCGGCCGGGATCTTCGACACCACCGCTTTCCATTGCGCCTGCCACTGTCGATCGGCGTGATAGAAATCCGCCGATGCCGCGCCGGAGGCCGCCAGTTTCGACACCCGAATGCCCTTCTCATCATTCGTCATCCAAAGGCCGAACAACGTGGGCGCGCCCTTCACCACTTCCAGTCTGAATGACCAGTCTGCGGCTGATGGAACGCCCGCTAGCGCGACTTCCTGAACGCCCGAGCCTGCGAGTTTCAACGGTTGCCAGGCTTGCGCGGGCGACCAGCGATAGCGCAGCTCGTCGGCTTCGCCGTTGCCCAGATACAACAGTTTCGCCTGAGTGACCGTGGTATCGATGCGCGGCGAAGGACTGGCATCGACTTGCAACCAGGCGCCCGGCTTGCCGCTGATCGTGCGACTGTCCGGGCTGGCCTGGCCCAGCTCGGAAACCTTCCAGCCGCCGCCGAAGTATTTGTCGCTGCTGCGGGTGTATTTGAAATGCGTGCCGCCCAGCGCCGCGCCGTGGTTGAAACCGACGTAACCGGGGCCGGCGAAACCCACCTCGGCGGCCACTCGCTGCACCAGTTTATTCAGGTAGAAATCCTGCCCGGCGGTGTAGCTGTCGCCGATCACCGAAACCGCCAGCACCTTGCCGGCCTTGCCCTCGCGCCACTGCGCAAAGCGCTGGCGGGCATCGTCTATCGTGATGGCCGAGGTGGCGACTGGTTGAGGGGCGTCTACTGGCATCATTGAATATTTCCTTTGTCCGGGATGGCCCCTTCGCGAGCAGGCTCGCTCCCACAAAAGACCTTGTGCAATTCACACAACCTCTGTGGGAGCGAGCCTGCTCGCGAAGCTTTCAGCTGTTCTGCGTCTGCACCACCGGAGCGACAATCACCGGTGCTTTCTTCTTCGCCGCGCGCTCGCCAAGGAACAGCACCGAGGTGAAATTGAACCGGCTGAACACCATCGCCAACAGCACCGGCCCGAGCAATCCGCAACTCAGACCACCCAGCACCAGCAAGCTCTCATCCTTCACGCCGAGGCGCCCGAGGATAAACCGCGACGTGGCTGCGAACAGCACATGAAAAAGGAAAATCGCATAGGAATATCCACCGAGCCAGGTCAGCGCTTTCGAGCGCATGTCACTCGACAGCAATGCGATACAAGACACGCACCCCACCGTCAAACCAATCAGGCTGCGGCGATCGACAATCAGCTCACGATCAATCGCCGCGACATACAACAGCGTCAGCGAGATCAGCACAAACAGCAGCGGCCCGATCACTTTGAAACGCTGTTTCAAAACATCGACATTTTCCTGACCGATCATCCCTGCAACAAAAAACGGCAGCAGGTAAATCGCACCGTTGATACCGAACGCATCCAGCGGCAAGGGTGGCAGCAGGAACAACACCGCCGCAAACGCAAACAAACCATACAACCGCGTCGCCGAACGCAGCAGACCGCGCCACTCCAGCAAACCGACGAAGATGAAAATGCTGAACACCGCCTGCAGGAACCAGAAGTGGTTGATCGGTACCCAGAACGACAACAACGCATCGATCACGCCGACGTCCTTGTTCACCCCCGGCCCCACCGCTTGCAGCACCGAGAACGGCACGCCGACGCAGAACAGCGGCACGATCAGCCGCCGCACCTTGCCGGCGAAGAACGCGGCAAAGTCATTGCCGCGAATCTTGTAGATCGAATAGATGTAGCCGGAGATGAACGTGAACAGCGGCATGCGCACGTACACCATCGAGTCGGCGATGACCCGGAACGGTGAGCCGATGTCGATCTTCAAGCCGCCGCCCAGCGGGCCGATGACGTGATAGAGCACCAGCAGCAGGCACGCCAGGCCGCGCAGGGTTTCGATCTCCAGGGATTTTTTCTTGCTCGACATAGAGCACCTGCCTTAAGTGAGAATTCTTGATTCGACCTGCACCGGTTTGTTCGCGCGCAGCATCAAGCCCAGGCCGACGAACAACACCGGCACCACCATGGAGAAGTGGCGGGCGAAGGAGCCGAAGTCCGGCTCGAACAAGCCTTGCACCAACAGAAACGCCAGCGGAATCGCGATCAGTTCCTTGGGTTTGGTCTGGATCGGCGCGCCCTTGTAGTCGGTCGAAGTGATGACTTTGAACAGCAGCAGTGCAGTCATGATCATCAGCGCAACGAAGATCACCTGCCCCGGCCCGGACAGCAGAATCAGCTCAACCGGGAACGACAGGCGGAAGAAAATGATCATCGAATCCAGTGCCTGGGAGACGAAGTCGCTGCCGCTGAGCCACGAGACGATCAGCGACTTCGAGCCCTCCTCGCCCGCCGTGCGCAGCTCGTTGTTGCTCGCCCGGATCGATGACACCGGAAAGCCCAGCGCCAGCTGAATGGCCATGGCCACCGCCAGATAAAACAGGAACAGCATCAGAAAGAAGGTGAAGCGCGAGACGTACTTTTTCATCACGCAGACGCCGACCCACGACAGCGAAAACAGAATCCAGTACGGCCGGATCAACACGCCGTAAATCACCGCCGAAAGAAAAAAACCGCCGCGATATTTGCGCGTCAATGCGCTGAGCAGAATGCTCAACACCGCCACCGACACGATGATTTCCTTGGTCAGGTTCTCGAGGAAAAACGAGCGCACGATACCCCACAGGCACAGGGTGCCGAAAATGGTCAGCGGCATGCGCCGAAACACCACCACCGGAATCGCCGTGAGGAAGAAATTGCAGAACATGCCATAGGCCCAGGCATTGGTCAGGTTGATCCCGGTGGGCCGCAGCAGGAACGCCGAACATTCGTAGGACGAGCGATCCGGCGAGAACGGGTTCCAGAAATTGCAGTTGTCGGCGCGCGCATACGACGACCACAACGTCATCGCATCCGGCCCCGGATCACGCGGCACCAGCAACGGCATCGCCACTGACAGAAACAGCCCGGTGAACAGAATCAGGAAGGAAATCGACGAATCGAATTTGCGCCCACGAAACTCGATGCGCGGCAGTTTCAGGCCCATGACAGCGCAGCCTTTTTCGCGCCGCTGACACGGGTCAACAGTGCAATCACACTGAGCTGCACGACGATGGCGAAAACATTGCCCCACGCCGCGCCATAGATCGAGTAATGCTTGATCAGCACATAGCTGACCGGCACTGAAATCAGCAGGCAGAGCGCAGCGCTGGCCAGCGACACCCGGCTGTTTTTCGAGGCAATCAAACCGCCCCAGACAATGTCGCCAATCGCCCGCAAGGCGAACGAAAAGATCAGCACCGCGAGGAGCGCGTTATCCGGACGCGGCACGCTGGCGGCGACGTAATCGAGCAGCACATTGAAAAACACATAGATCGCCACGGCCACAACGGCGGAAACCACCAGCGAGCGAATCACCCATTTGTTGACGAACAGTTGCTTGACCGTGAATGCCTGCTGATCGGCCTGGAAACGCTTGGCCAGCACCGGAATGCCGACCACCGCCACCACCGCATACGACAATGCCTGC
Source organism: Pseudomonas sp. Sample_23 (assembly GCF_004307595.1). NCBI lineage: Bacteria > Pseudomonadati > Pseudomonadota > Gammaproteobacteria > Pseudomonadales > Pseudomonadaceae > Pseudomonas > Pseudomonas sp. Sample_23. Next base: position 46,671 of record NZ_RCNX01000088.1, on the reverse strand, counting down.
AAAGTGTTGGCCGCTGACCACGCGTACACGTATTTACCGAGGCTGGCGTAGGGCTCGAGGTCGATGATCAGAAAGCGCTCGGCATACTGACTCAGGGCGATCAGACCGGTGCCGAGATAGAACGGCAACCCGGCCTTCCACACCGTCGCGGTGTCCAGCGGCGCGGCTTCGCGGCCCTTGTGCACATTCACCACGATCAAATAACCGGCGACGATCACCAGCACGTTGGCGGCGACCCACAGCCACAACACACTGGCGATGCCCGCGACCCAGCCGAGCACCATGCCGCCCACCGCCAACACCGCCCAGAGGCCGGTCTTGATGAAGAACAGCAGAGCTCCGGCGGTGGCTTTCTGCGCGGAAAACACGAAGGAATTGATTTCGAACGACAGATGTTCGGTGAGCAGCACCAGGGTCACGCACAGGATCAACGTGGCGGTTGCTTCCACCGACTGGAACAGCGAATAGATCAGTACCGTCAGTATCGACAACAACAGCCCCACCGCCAGATACAGCAGCAAAACCTTGTCGACCACCCGCCGCGAACTGCCGCCGACGCTGATCAGCCGGTTGATTTCAGAACTGAAGCCGACGCTATAGAACTTCGACGCGATCAACGACGCCGCGACCACCACACCGTAAAAACCCAGCGCCTCGTAACCGAGGTAATGGGTGATGGCCAACACCAGCAAGAACTTCGCGCCCAAGGCTCCGCCGCGAAGCAACAGCCGAAATATCATCGAACGACACCCTTGATGATTTCGTCCATGGCCACGGTTTTCGCTTCGATTTCGCGGCAAGTATCGGTCAGGCGCTTGCCGAAATCCGCCAGCGCATTCGGTGCGTAAACGGTGTTGATGATGGTGTCGACGTCGATATCGCCGCCGTTGATCACCCAGTCCTCGACGCCCATGTCCTGATAGGCGCCAAAGCCTTTGCGCTCGTAGCTGATGTGATACGCCGGCACGCCGGAGAGCAGCGATTCGATGGCGCCGTGCAGACGCACCGAGATCACCAGGTCCGGTTGGTACTTGGCAATGGTTGCCTTCAGCGACAGCAGATCTTCGTTGATGCCCAGCTCGCGGTAGAACGCGCCGTCATCGTTGCCGCGCACCGCGCTTTGCACGGCGCAGACCACTTTGCTTTTGTTCTTCAGACGCTGCAGCAGCAGTTTCAGATTGGCCACGTAGGCGACCTTCTTCTCTTTGCTCCACTCCGGCGGCTTGCGCAGCACCACGCAGACTGTCGCCGGCGAGGCGGCGCAGCGGGTGAATTTCGGTTGCTGAAGAATCTTGCTCGCCAGCGACTGCACCGCCAGATCCGGCGCGCGGTAGACGTTTTCGCAAGCATCAAAAATTGCCGAGGAACGGTTGTCACGCACGAACACCGCATCGGCGCTGGCGTAGTGCTCAACGATCTTGCTGCTCTCACCGTGGAACGGGCCGATGCTCTGCGGCAGGTACACCGACGGCACTTTGCTGAGAATCGCGGTTTCCAGTTGCTTGGCGTGGCCGAGCTTCAGCTTGATGTGTTCGAAGGCACTTTTCGATCGCATGTAACCGCCGCCGACACCGACGATCAGATCGGTTTTCTTCAGCAGATCGGCGAGCCCGGCGTAGGACTGATTGAGAAACACCGCTTGCTTGACCCGCCCCAGACCTTTAGCCGCCATCACCGGCGCATCGAAACGCGGGTGCGGCAGATAGTTGAACGACTCAGGGTCGGACGCCACGACACTGATCGCGGTGTCGTCACCGAAGTTACGCTGCACCAGAGCAATGGCCAGATCGACGAGCAGACCGTCACCGGAGTTGGACGCACTGTAGCCATGCAAAATCGTTACGTTCATAAGCTTGAGTTCTACTTAATAAGTGGGAGCGTGATACAGGTCGTAGGTCTGGCGGATCATCAACGCGGCGCTGAAGCGTTCGCGGACAATGCTCCGGCCTTCATTGCCGAGGTCGAGCAGGCGCGGCTTCTGGATGATCGTCAAAACATCGGCCAGCGCCTGGTGATCGCCGGAGGGGAAGACGTAGCCGGACACTTCGTTGGTGACCAGTTCCGGCAGCGAGGTGCAGTTGCTGGCAATCACCGGCAGCCCCATGGCCATGCCTTCCAGCGGCACCATGGCAAAGCCTTCCCAGCGACTCGGTACGATCAGCGCATCGGCTTTCTGATACAGCGCCTGCACTTCACTCGGCGTCACCCAGGGCAGGTACTCGACAGAATCCATCGGCGGGCACTCGACAGAGTCTTCGTTGACCGCACTGCCAACGACCGTCAGTTTGAGGTCGTTGCGATTGACCTTGGCGTAGGCCTTGAGCAGCACGTCGAAGCCTTTCTGGTAATCCAGGCGCCCGACGAACAGCAGATGAATCGGCTCGGCGCCAGTGGTTTTCGGCGCGTCATCCTTGTGATGAATGCCGTTGTAGATCAGCTTCATGCGCTTGCGCTCGATGCCGAAACGCGCGGCTTTATCCAGCTCGTACTGGCTGACGCAGATGATCACGTCAGTGACTTTCTGCAGCACGCGCTCGATCCACGCATAGACTTTCTGCTTGGTCGGCGAGCTTTCCATCAGGAACGAAAACGCATGCGGGCAGTAGACGATTTTCGGCTTGCGCCATGGTCGCAGCAGCACACACACAACACGGCCGATCACCCCGGAAAAGGTGCTGTGCAAATGCACGACGTCGGGCTTTTCCTTGAGCAGCACCTGGCTCAGACGCCAGGCGAAACGCAGCAGCGACGGCACGTTGCGGCCACTGCGTGGAAAAGTGCGCACCTGCTGCGGGGCGATGCCGTGCAGCTCCCTGGCCTGATCCTCGGGCACCAGATAGACCAGTTGATAATTCGCCGCGTCATCTTCAGGCGATGCCGAGATCGTGCGGATCACCGTCGCCACGCCACCTTTGATCGTCTCTGCCACGTGCAGTATTTTTTTCACAGCTCACCCACTTCAAACAGGAAAGAACAATCGGCAACCATCAGGATTTGTCGGACGCGTATTCGTAGTTGTAATAGCCAGTGCCGCCGTAATAGCTGGCCGCACGCTTCTCGACGCCGTTGAACACCGCGCCTTTCAACTCGATGCCGTTCTGGGCGAAGCGGCGAATGGTCAGTTCGATCTCTTTGGCCGGGTTCACCCCAAAGCGGGTGACGATCAGGCTGATGCCGGCTTCGCGACCGACGATGGCGGCATCGGTCACTGCCAGCAGTGGCGGCGTGTCGATGATCACCAGGTCGTAGCGCTCGCTGAGTTCTGCCAGCAGTTCGCGGAAGTTGGCGTGCATCAGCAGCTCGGAAGGATTGGGCGGCACTTGCCCCCGGCTGATGAAATGCAGGTTGTCGACTTCGACCTTGTTGATCGCCTGTTCGAGGGTGCAGCGCTTGACCAGCAGGTCGGACAGACCGTTGCTGATCGGGGTGTTGAGGGTTTTGTGCAGGTGCCCTTTGCGCATGTCGGCATCGATCAGCACCACGCGCTGGCCGCTCAGGGCCATGACCGCCGCAAGGTTGGACGAAACGAAGGTCTTGCCGACCTGCGGGCTCGGCCCGGAAATCATGATGCGGTTGTTGGTCGAATCGAGCCCGGCAAAGTGCAGGCAGGTGCGCAGGCTGCGGATCGATTCGATCGACAGATCAGTCGGGTTGCGCAGCGCCAGCAGATACGCCGGCTTGTCGACGCCATCGCGGGCGCGGCCCTTTTTGTTGTCCTCTTCTTCCTGCAAGGCGCTGTAGGGAATCGACGCATAAACCGGCAGGCCCAACTGCTCGATGCCTTCCGGGCCTTCAAGGCCTCGGCTGAGGGATTTGCGCAGCAGCACCAGGGCCACGCCGACAAACGCGCCAAGCAATGTCGCGATCAGCACGATCAGTGGTTTTTTGGGTTTGATCGGATTGGTCAGGTCGACATCGGCAGTGTCGATCAGGCGCACGTTGCCGACGGCCCCGGCGCGGACGATGTCGAGTTCCTGGGATTTGTTCAGCAACTGCGTGTAGATCTGCGAAGCCACCTCGACGTCGCGGGTCAGGTTGAGCAATTCCTGCTGAGTGGCCGGCAAGTCCTGAACCTTGCCTTCGAGGGATTTCTGCTGCTGGGTCAATTCGCCGATCTGCGTCATCAAGGCGCGATAGGCCGGGTGCTGTTTGGTGAACTTGCGATCGAGTTCGGCCTGCTGCATTTTCAGCTCGGAGATGCGCGTTTCCAGCGCCACCGACTGGCCCAGCACCGACTGGGTTTCCAGCGAGATGTTCACGGTCTTGCCGTGGGTCTGGTAGGCATTCAAGGCGTCGCTGGCCTTGGCCAGATCACGCTTGACCTGGGGCAACTGGCTTTGCAGGAAGGCCAGGCTCTGCGCGGCCTCCGCCGAAGTGCGCCGTACGTTTTGCTCGACGTAGAGCGAGGCGATCTTGTTGAGGATCTTCACCGCCTCGGCCGCGTCCGAGCTGGCCAGCGCCAGACGAATGATCCCCGACTCCTTGCCCTGTTCGGAGATATCCAGCGCGTCCTGATAGCCCTGAATGGTCACGATGCGTGGATTGCGCACCACCTGAAAGCGCGTGCCGGGGTTGGCCGACAAGTGCGCGATCTGCCCTTCTACGCCGTCGTTGGCAAACGCTTCGCCGGCCACGCCTTCGGCGAGCAGATTGTCGTTTTCATCGAACAGTTGAAAACGCTGCTGCTCGCCGGCGATCAGGGTGAGTTTCTTGCCGAGCAGGTCTTTCGGCAATTGCAGCCGAGTGAATTCCAGGCGCTCGCCACCCCAGGCATAACTGGTCAAACCGAAACGCGGCGGCGCGACGCTGGTCTCGCTGTCTCCGCGATAACGCCGCGAAAGAAAGCCGCCGATCAACGGGAACGTGTTGGGGGTGACGTCGATATCCAGGCGCAGGTCGTCAACGGTTTTGCCGATCACCGCGCGGGATTTGATGATGCCGATTTCGGTCACCGACGGCGATTGCCCGCCGAGCATGCTGTTGAGGTCGGAAAAACCGAGCATGTCGTTCTTTTTCGGTTCGACCTGCACCAGCGCGTTCGCCAGGTACACCGGCGTTGCCAGAACCGCATAGGCGACGCCGGTGACCATGAAGGCACCGGTCAGCGCGCCGATCAGCCACTTCTGGTCGATCAGGCTGCCGAAGATGCCGAGCAGATCAATACTGTCTTGATCATTGTCGCGGGTGCCGATTACGGACGGTAACTGCATAAGTCTGTTCTTACCATTTACTGTTCTGAAGAAGATTCATCAATGCCCGAGACGCTTTGCCCATGAACTAACAGCATCTTCAATCAATGCGTGGGCATGAATAAACGCGGCTTTGCCTTGACGATACGGATCATGTATTTCGCGCTCGCTCTGCCACTTGCCGAGCAGAAACACTTTGCCTCGGGCGTGCGAGGCAATCTTCAGCACTTGATTGACGTGGGTCTTTTCCATGACCAGGATCAGGTCCGAGTCATTGACGATGTCCGAGGTCAGTTGCCGCGCCTTGAAGGCCTCGGCGCAATGCCCGTGTTCTTCGAGAACCTGCCGCGCCGAGGCCTCCACGCCCTCGCCGACGCGGGCGGACAGGCCGGCGGAAGACACGGTGATGGCGGACGGGCCCAGCGCGTTGCGCAGCAGTAGTTCGGCCGTCGGACTTCGGCATATATTGCCCACGCAGACAACGAGGATCTTTTTGAACAAGTCTTGCTTTCCTGTGTAATATCAAACAGCCAACATGCCGTGAAAGTTAATGAACCCTCTCGACTTTCCTGCACTCAGAAATAGCTTCGCCCTGTTAGTACAGGAACATTAAGTACCACAGCGTTTTAAGCCGCCCCAACCACAATTAGCGGACTAAAAATAACTGTGATTTTCAGTTGCTGTTTTCCTGACAAAAAATAACATTCGCGCACTTAGTGCCATCACCGTTATCGGAAATTGAGTAACGGGATAAATATTCGTAGTTGTCATTCTCTTCAGGAGAGCAGACATGAAAACAGCACAGCGCAATACACTCGCCGCCCTCGCCCTGATGGCGCTCGGTGCCACCAGCCAGGTTCACGCCAGTGAGCTGTTCCCCAACCTTCCAGCAAAAACCATCGGCGTGCAGGTGAAAATCCAGAGCTTCACCGCCGCCGATGCCGCGCAAATCAAGGCCGCAGGCTTCAGCTTTGTGCGCTTCGGTGTGTGGAGCGACAGCCTCACCGCCAAGACGTATCAGAAACAGGTCAGCGACGCCTTCGCCGCCGCCGCTTCCGCCGGCCTGCCGGTGCTGCTGACGGTGCGCGCGATCAAGGCATTGCCGGCCACTTCGCCGGAGGAGCTGAACGCCGCCGGCGGTAAGTTCGCCACCACCGTGACCGGGCTGGAAAAAACCTGGAGTTCGCAATTGGTGGCGATCGAAATCTGGAACGAGCCGGACCTGGAAACCTATTGGCCGACGCGCAATTTCGATACCACCTTCGTGCCGTTCATGGCTGGCATGTGCAAGGCCTTCGAAGGTCAGCCGCAGACGACACCACGGGTCGGTTTCGGCTTCGCCCGCCCGCCAAGCGCGGGCTCGGCGTCGACGGTGGCGATGAAAAGTATCGTCAGCGATTACCCGAAATGCCTCAACGCGGTTTCGTATCATCCTTATGGGATGACCGCGACGCAGATCAGCAACGCACAGACCTTCATCCAGCAGAACTTCAATCTGCCGGGGGTCATCAGTGAATGGGGGGTTTCGGCCCTCGCCTCCAACGGTGGTCCCGAGGGGCAAGCGACCAAGATCAACGCGTTTATTACCGACGTTAAACGCCTGAATATTCCCCTGACGTCTATCTATGAATGGCGGAACAGTGATTCCGGCAGCAACGATCGCGAAAAGAACTTCGGCTTTCTCACCTCTGACGGCCAGCCAAAACCGGCACGCTTGTCGGTAGAAGGTCTGTTGAACGCTGAGTAAACCTTGGGCAACCGGTCTGTTCACAGGTCGGTTGCTTTGAACCTGTGGGCTGTTTTGGCATCGTATTCAGCGACACCGCGCCCCGCCTTTCAAACAATCGTTTTCAGGTTGTTGCCGCAGGGGCCATCGATCCACGAATGCACCCTTGAGTGCCCGTCAGCGCTCGGGTAATGTCTTCAGACCCATAGGATAGAGCACGCCCATGACTTCCAAGCTGGAACAACTCAAACAGTTCACCACCGTGGTTGCCGACACTGGCGACTTCGAAGCGATCGCCCGAGTCAAACCGACCGATGCCACCACCAACCCTTCCCTGCTGCTCAAGGCTTCGGCCATTCACGGTTACGCCGAACTGCTGAACGATTGCGTTCGCGACTGCAAGGGCGATGTCGGCCTGGCCAGCGACCGTTTCGGCGTCGCAGTGGGCAAGGAAATTCTCAACGTGGTTCCGGGTCGCATCTCCACCGAAGTGGATGCGCGCCTGTCCTTCGACCAGGATGCGATCCTCAAGCGCGCGCATCGTCTGATCGAGCTGTACGACAAGGCCGGCGTCGGCCGCGACCGCGTGCTGATCAAGATCGCCTCGACCTGGGAAGGCATCCGCGCCGCCGAGATCCTCGAAAAGGAAGGCATCCAGACCAACCTGACCCTGCTGTTCTCCTTCGCCCAGGCCGCCGCCTGCGCCGACGCCGGGGTGTTCCTGATTTCGCCGTTCGTGGGCCGTATCTACGACTGGTACAAGAAGGCCAACGGCAACGACTACACCGGCGCCGATGATCCTGGCGTGCAGTCGGTGACGCGCATCTACAACTACTACAAGGCTAATGACTACAAGACTGTGGTCATGGGCGCCAGCTTCCGTAACATCAACCAGATCGAACAACTGGCTGGCTGTGATCGCCTGACCATCAGCCCCGAACTGCTGGAGAAGCTCGCCGCCGATACCGGCAAGCTGGAACGCAAACTGGCACCGGGCAATGCCGGTGAAGCGCGTCTGAGCCTCAACGAAGCGCAATTCCGCTGGTTGTCCAACGAAGACGCGATGGCCACCGAGAAACTGGCTGAAGGCATCCGTCAGTTCGCCCGCGATCAGGAAAAACTGGAAGCATTGCTGCAGGCCAAGCTGTGATCTGAGTTTGTAGAATGCAAAAAGGGCGAACCTTCACAGGTTCGCCCTTTTTCATTCTGCATTGAGAGGCGCGTTGACCGAACTGAAACCTTCGCGAGCAAGCTCGCTCCCACAAGGGGATTTGTGATCGAACTGATCCAGTGTGGGAGCGAGCTTGCTCGCGAAGAGGCCAGCCCAGACACCATCAATTCATGAGATCAGTGTCTTTCCAGGGCATTGACCAGATCATGAAACGCTTCACGATTGGAATCGTTCAGGCCCATGAGAATCTTGTGCGCTTCCAGCACCTTGATTCGCACCACTTCTTCGGATTGGTCCTGATCCGGCAGGTCGTCCAGGCACTCCGGGCACGGCACCGGGTGGTTGACGATGTTGAACACCTGCTCGAAGCCCATCGACTGCAAAAGCCGAGTGATGTCTTCGTGGGTGGTGACAACCGTCGGCAAAAGGCCGACCTTCTGCCGCGACAGGATCGACAGTTTGGCCAGCAGGCCGAGGGTGGTGCTGTCGATGCTGCGGGTTTCGGTCAAATCGATCACGATCGCGTTGAAATTCAGCGCGGTGAAGATTTTCTCAATAGTCGCATCCAACGCCGAACACAGGGTCAGGCGAACTTCACCGACGAACTTCAAGACGAAGGTGCCGTCCTGCTCGGCGAACTGGATTCTACCGGTACTCATTAAAGATTCCTGCTCAACACCAACAGGGCGATATCATCCGGCATCTCCCCTAGCGTGGCCAAACCAAACACTTGCCGCAGACCATCCAGGCTGCCGCCCGCTGACTTCACCCGTTCGGGCAAAGCAGCCTCTTTTTCTTTGAGCGTTGCTTCCGGCAAAAGGTCCAGAATGCCATCAGACATCAGCGTCAGGCTGAACGTCGGCGGCAGCTCAAGCACGTGGTCTTCGTAGGTGGCTTCATTGAAAAGGCCCACCGGCAGGCCACGGCCTTCGAGATAACGAACACTGTCAGGCGTGTACAACACAGGCAAAGGCAGATGGCCGCCAATGCTATAGGTCAACAAACCGGTCTCCTCGTCGATGACTCCACCGACCATTGTGACGTGTTTACCCAGCTTACAACTGATCAGTCCCCGGTTGATATGACCGAGCACTTCCGAAGGCTTGAACTCCGGCAAGGTACCGCTGCGTTTCGATTCGAAAAGCAACCGCGTGGTCATGAACTTCAACAGCACAGTGACGAAGGCTGATGACGCGCCATGCCCGGAAACATCCGCCAGATAAAACGCGACCCGGCGCTCGTCAACGCGGAAATAGTCGACAAAATCACCCGACAGGTACAGCGACGGAATGATCTGGTGGGCAAAATTGAATTCGTCAATGCTCCACGGGCTTTCCGGCAGCATGTTCATCTGCACCTGGCGACCGGCGTTCTGGTCTTCCTGGAGCAGGTTCAGGCTGGCTTCGAGCTCGCGGTTGGCCTTTTCCAGCTTCTCGCTGTAGCGCTGGTTTTCCAGCAGCAGCCGCGCACGATCCAGGGCCCGGCGCACGGAGTGCTCGAGCACAGCCAGATCTTCGAGAGGCTTGATCAGGTAATCCGCCGCGCCCAGGCGCAGGGCCTCGACCGCGTCGTTCATCACCCCGGCACCCGAGACCACGATCACCGGTGTATCGGGTGAGCGCTCGGTGACCTGACGGATCAGTTCGAGACCGCCCATCTGCGGCATGCGCAGATCGCAGATGACCAGATCGGGCTCGTCTTGCTCGAATACCTGAAGACCCTGTTGACCGTTGCCGGCCTGCAGGACGCTGAAACCACTGTCTTCCAGATAGGCCGCGAGGCTCGCGCGCACTACCTCGTCATCATCGATTATCAGCAGCGTGGCACTGGTTTTTGGCATGTGGGCAAACGGCGCCAGAATTAGGTTGGCGTAGTGAGCGGGGCAACGGCCCGGCGCAGACTACTGGATTCGCTTTCTAGCCTCTCTGTTGCAGCGCTTTCAAGCATTCGCCTGGCGCGCGGTTTTAAACAGAGGTGCCCTTCTAAGGCGCAGACGGTACTCCCATCCGCAGAGCGTTTCAAGCATGCGCCGATTGTCGCTTGACGACTTTGTTTGTCAAATCACCGGGAGTTATAAGAACCGCTCCAACGGTAACCCGATGGAAGGTAGCGGCAGTCGCCGGTGACGCTCTGGCGCGGACAAAAAAGGCGACCCGAGGGTCGCCTTTCTGTCGCCGGTCGAAATCAGAAATCGTCTTCGACCTGACCGTCCTTCACCTTGAACTCGCGGTTCTGCAGGTAAGCATAGCGGATGAAGGTGTATTTGTCGCCGCTGATCAGCTTCTCGCTCGACAGCAGGCTGGCGCGGGTGTCGACGATGTTCAGGCCGAAGATCGAGTTACGCGTCGGCACGTGGTCGATGTAGCGGTACGCGCCGGTGAAGCTGTCGACGTATTTCGACGGTGCGTCACGCAGGGTGCTCGGGCCCATCAGCGGCAGCATCACGTACGGCCCGCTGCCCACGCCCCAGTAACCGAGGGTCTGACCGAAGTCTTCGTCGCTGCGGTTCAAGCCCATCTTGGTGCCGACGTCGAAGAAGCCGAGCAGACCGAAGGTGGTGTTGAAAATCAGTCGGGCGGTATCAACGCCCGCTGCAGCCGGTTTGGCCTGGAGAATGTTGTTCGCCAGGTTGGTCACGTCACCGACGTTGCGGAACATATTGTGAATGCCGTCTTCAACGAACTGCGGGGTGATGAACTCATAACCCTGGGCCAAAGGCTTCAGCGCGTAGGTGTCAACGAAGTCGTTGAACTGGAAAATCGGCCGGTTGACGCTTTCCCAAGGGTCTTCTTCGGTGGCCGCCTGGGTGGCGAACGGCGCCAGCAACAGGCTGGCACATACACTTAGCTGAGTGAGCGAAGGGCTCCAGCGCATAGAAAAACTCCTTGGATTTGATACTGGCGCGGACCTCTCGGCCCAAGCATTAAGGCCGCTAGTATAAGCATAAACGGCGATTTGGGCAGTGCGCCGCTGCAAGGATATGCAGGAAGTTTCCCACGCAGGCTTTCACCCGCCTGTCATGCAACTGTCACCCGCGCGCCCTAGTCTTGAGCGTTATTTCAGGGACGTTGCCATGACTCACGCCGAAACCTTGCCCGTCGCCGCGCCCGGCCTGACTGCCGTGCTGTTCGGCCTGAGCGGTTGCCTGGTGGATTTCGGTGCCCGTGCCGCGCAAGAGCTCAACGCCCAGCCGGAACATGCCAAAACTACACCCGGCGCACTCGATAGCCTGAAAAGTTTGCAGCGCCAGGGAATTCCCTGCGCGTGGCTCGACGAATTGCCCGCTGCCCTCGCTCAGCCACTGGCCGCCTCGCTGCCAGACTGGATCAAACCGACGCAACATTCAGCAACAATGAATCCATGGCCAGCGCCCAACGCGTGCTGGCAGGCGTTGATGAGTTTGAACATCGACCGCCTCGACGGCTGCGTGCTGGTCAGCGGTGAGCCGCGCCTGTTACAGGCCGGTCTGAATGCCGGGTTATGGACGATTGGCCTGGCGTCCTGTGGCTCGCTATGCGGCCTCAGCCCGAGCGAGTGGCAGGCTTTGTCACAAAAGGAACGCGAAAAGTTGCGCGGCAAGGCAACCGTGCAGTTGTTCGGCCTGGGTGTGCATTCGGTAATCGATCATCTCGGCGAACTGGACGCCTGCCTCGCAGACATCAGCCTGCGCCGCGCCAAAGGCGAAAAGCCCTGATCGGCGTCATGCAGGTTTACCGAGAGTGGATTAATCTAAAGGTCAGCCATAGACCTTTGGCGCGTGGCTGCGGTCAATGCCAGTGCCTATTGATAAAAGGAAACCACCATGCCCGCCCAAGAACTGCAAAAACAGCTCGATACCCTGCGCGAGCAGCTGGAACACAATCCACCGCTGTCGGAAGCCGAGCGTGAGGATCTGCATGCGCTGATGGCGCAGATCGAATCGGAAATCCAGCTGGAAACTGCCACCCAGGACGCGAGCATCGCCGACGGCGTGAACCTGGCGGTCGAGCGCTTCGAAGTCGAACACCCGGCGATCGCCGGCACTCTGCGCAATATCATGAATACGCTGGGCAGCATGGGCATCTGACGCCCCGCCGCACAAAAAAAGCCCTGCCAGCGATGGCAGGGCTTTTTCATTTGCAAAATGTGCATGCAAGCCCTTGTGGGAGCGAGCCTGCTCGCGAAGGCGTCGTGTCAGTCGACATCATCGTTGAATGAAACACCGCATTCGCGAGCAGGCTCGCTCCCACAAGGGATATCGCACATTCCGTTTCTTTATTGACGTACAAGCCGGTGATTCGGCAACTGCACTTCTTCAGTGCTGCGATACGGGTTGATATCCAGCCCACCCCGGCGCACATAGCGTGCAAACACCGTGAGTTTTTTCGGCTTCAACAACCGCTGCAGATCAAGAAAGATCCGCTCCACGCATTGCTCATGGAAGTCCGAATGCTGGCGGAAGCTGACGATGTACTCCAGCAAGCTGGCATGATCCAGCGCGGCGCCGCGATATTCCACCACGACGCTGCCCCAGTCCGGCTGGCTGGTCACCGGGCAGTTGGATTTCAGCAGATGGCTGTGCACGCTCTCCTCGACCACGCGCGAATTGTCGCAACGCAGCAGCTCCGGACGCGGGTGCTCATAATTGCTGACGCAGATATCCAGATCGTCGATGCACACGCCCGGCAACGCCACCACGCCCTCAGCTTCCACGTCTTTCAGACTGCGCACCCGCACGCCCACCGGTTTGCCGGCAGCGGCGGAGAGATCCTTGACCAGCGTCGCTTCCAGCGCGGCGACGTCGGCGAACGGCGTCTGGTTCAGCGAGTTGAGGTAGAGCTTGAACGACTTCGATTCGATGATGTTCGGCGAGTCCGCCGGGATGCTGAATTCAGCGATCGCCACCACCGGCTTGCCCGAGGGCAGCAGCCACGACAGCTCGAAGCAGTTCCAGAAATCCACGCCTTTATACGGCAGGGTTTCGGCGGTCAGGCCCAGCTCGGCCCATTTCGCGGTGCGCGGAATCGGGAACAGCAGGGACGGTGTGTACGTGGCGATGTATTCGCTGGATTTGCCCAGCGGCGAATGTTCGGCTGCGGGATGCATGGCGGAAACCTGACTGAAGAATCAGCGGATTCTACCAGCCTTTGCCCGCGCCTTTGAGTGCTTACTGACTGACTGTCAGTTTGCCGACCATGCCCGCCTGATAATGCCCGGGGATATTGCAGGCAAACTCAAGCGCCATGGCCTTGCTGAAGGTCCAGGTCAACTCAGCAGTTTTACCGGGCTCGACCAGTACGCTGTTGGGGTCGTCATGCTGCATGCCATGGCCCATCGCCGCGTGATCCATGCCTGCCATGTCGTGGGACATTTCTTTCATGCCGGTAGGCGTAAGCATGCCGCTTTGCTGCATCTGCAACATTTCCTGCTGGTGACTGACATGCATCGCCGCATCACCGAGGTTGAATTCGTGCAGTAACTGGCCTTTATTCACCAGCACAAAGCGAATGGTCTCACCGGCCTTCACCTGTATGGCTTTCGGGTCGAAGTTCATGTCGCCCATGACGATTTCGATAGTCCGCGTGGCCTGGCTCGCTGCTGCCGGCTGGCCGAAGGCGAAGGTGTGCACCGGTGTCGCCCAGACTGGCGAACTCAATGCCAGCAGACAGGCGGCTATTTTCAGCGAGGTGCGCAAAAACATGGTCGTACTCCAACAAGAGAAGGTTCAGCCTGTGGGAAACTCTAATCACCCAGGGCTGGCATCGACCTGACAGGCAGATTACAACTTTGTCAGCTTGGCGCTTATCGCCGGATCTCACGGTATAACGCCTTCGCCCTTCCAAATACCAACCCCGCCCGAGTCGCCCATGAAACTGTTGATCGTCGAAGACCAAGCGAAAACCGGCCAATACCTGCGTCAGGGCCTGACCGAGGCCGGATTCAATACCGAGCTGGTGGCTGACGGGATTAGCGGCCAGCAATTGGCCTTGAGCGGCGACTACGCGCTGTTGATCCTCGATGTAATGCTGCCCGGGCGCAGTGGCTGGCAGATTCTCCAAGCGGTGCGCAGCGCCGGCCTCGAAACGCCGGTACTTTTTCTCACCGCCAAAGACGCCGTGGAGGACAGGGTTCACGGCCTCGAACTGGGCGCCGACGATTATCTGGTCAAGCCATTCGCCTTTTCCGAGCTGCTCGCGCGGGTGCGCAGCCTGTTGCGGCGCGGCAGCGCAATCGCCCAGGAAACCAGTCTGCAACTGGCCGATCTGCGCCTGGATCTGATCCGCCGCCGGGTCGAACGCAGCGGCCAGCGCATCGACCTGACCGCCAAGGAATTCGCCCTGCTGGAAATGCTCCTGCGCCGTCAGGGTGAAGTCCTGCCCAAATCGCTGATCGCCTCGCAGGTTTGGGACATGAATTTCGACAGCGACACCAACGTCATCGAAGTGGCGATACGCCGCTTGCGCCTGAAGATCGACGATGACTTCCCCAACAAGTTGATCCACACCGTGCGCGGCATGGGTTACGTGCTCGAAGAGCGTTCGCTGTGATGCGTCGTTGGTCCTTGAGCACGCGCCTGGCACTGTTGTTTGCCGCCTGCACTGCGGTGGTCTCGCTGTTCGCCGGGGTGCTGTTCGACCGCGCCAGCGAGGCGCACTTCATCGAACTCGATCAGCAACAACTGGAGACGAAACTGATCGGTCTGCGCCGCGCCTTGCAGGATCTCCAACCTGCCCAGCGCGAGGCGCGGCTGGCCGATGAACTCAGCCGTCAGGCCGATCTGTCGTTGCGCATTACCAGTGGCGACGGACAACACTGGTATGACAGCTCGGTGCAGATTCCGAAGAATCTGCCACTGCAAACAGGCCTGTCGACCATCAGCCATGACGGTACCGATTACCGCGTGCTGCGCGCCCCGCTCTACCCGGACGCAGCGGATTCGCCACAACTGACGCTGCTGCTGGACATCACCCATCACCAGCATTTTCTTACGCGCATGCAGCATCTGATCTGGCTGACCGTCGGCCTGTCAGCGCTAGCTACCGCCCTGCTCGGGGCCTGGGCGGCGCGCAGCGGTCTGCGCCCGTTGCGGCGGATGAGCGCAGTGGCCCGTGGGATTTCCGCGCAATCGCTGAATGCCCGACTGCCTGAAGAGAAGATGCCACCAGAGCTTGCGGAAATGGCCCACAGCTTCAACGCCATGCTCGCACGCCTCGACGACTCGTTTCAGCGCCTCTCGGCATTCTCCGCCGACATCGCCCATGAGCTGCGCACACCGTTGTCGAATCTGCTGACCCACACCCAGGTCACCCTCACCCGCCCACGCGCACTGGAGGACTACCGCGAAGCGCTGCACAGCAACCTCGAAGAACTGCAATGGATGGCGCAACTGGTCAACGACATGCTCTATCTGGCCAAGGCTGACCACGGCTTGCTGATGCCCAAGCGCGAACCACTGGAGCTGGCGGATGAGGCCGACATGCTGCTGGAGTTTTTTGCGCCACTGGCGGAAGACGCTGGTGTGAGCTTGAGCCGTGAAGGTGAGGCGCAAATCGAAGGTGATCGCGGCATGTTGCGCCGGGCCTTGTCGAATCTGCTGGATAACGCGCTGCGGTTTACCCCGGCCGAGGGTTATGTGCGCTTGAGCATCGTCGACGAGGGGGAGACCGTGCGCGTCTGCGTCGAAAACAGTGGCGAGGGGGTTTCAGCGCAATTACTGCCGCGTCTGTTTGACCGCTTCTATCGAGCGGATCCGGCGCGGCAGGAAGGTAGCAGTGAGCATGCGGGGTTGGGTCTGGCGATCACCCAGTCGATCGTGCGGGCACATGGCGGGACGATTCATTGCGAATCTGAAGCGGGTTGGACGCGGTTTGTAATCGAGTTGCCTCGGACCTGATCGTTCCCACGCTCTGCGTGGGAACGAGCATGGAGTCGCTTACGAATATCTCAAGGCATGCGCCGGTTCGATCTTCGCCGCCCGCCACGCCGGATACACCGTGGCCAGGAAGCTCAGAATGAACCCCGCCGAGCAGATCAACAGCACATCGCCGCCCTGCAGTTCCGAGGGCAGGTTGCTGACGAAATACACGTCCGAACTGAAGATATGCTGGCCGGTCACACGCTCGACCCAGCCGACCAGTTCACTGACATTAAGCGCCGCAATCACGCCCAGCACGCCGCCAATGATGGTGCCGACAATACCGATCACCGTGCCCTGGACCATGAAGATCGCCATGATCTGCCGGGGCGTGGCGCCGATGGTGCGCAGGATGGCGATGTCGGCGCCCTTGTCGTTCACCACCATGATCAGCGTCGCGATGATGTTGAACGCCGCCACCGCGACGATCATCAGCAACAGCAGGCCGATCATGGTTTTTTCCATCTTCATCGCGCTGAACAGGCTGCCCTGGGTGTGGGTCCAGTCGTCAGCCTTGAAGTCAGCGCCGAGGCCACCGGCAATGTCCGCAGACACCTTCGGCGCAGCGTACAGATCCTTGACTGCCAGCCGCACGCTCTGCACCTGATTCGGCTGCCAGTGCTGCATGGTCGCGGCATCGGCGACGTGGATCAGGCCCATCGAGCCGTCCAGCTCGGCGCCGACCTTGAACACGCCCACCACATTCAGGCGCTGCATGCGCGGGGTGATACCGCCCGGCGCGGTGCTGACTTCCGGGACGATCAGAGTGATCTTGTCGCCGACATTGAGGCGGAAACGCCGCGCGGTGATTTCACCGATCACCACACCGAATTCACCCGGCTTCAAGGCATCCAAACGACCCTGGACGATGTGCTGGGCAACGATCGACACCTTGCCTTCCTGGGCCGGATCAACGCCACTGATCTGAATCGGCTGCATCGAACCCTTGTAGGAAAGCATGCCTTCCATCTCGGTGAACGGCACGGCGGCCGTCACTTCGGGATTTTTCATCGCAGCCGCAGCGACCGGCTGCCAGTCGTCGATCGGCTTGACGCCAACGATGGTCGCATGGGGCACCATCCCAAGGATGCGCGAGCTCATCTCGCGCTGGAAGCCATTCATCACCGACAGCACCACGATCATCGCCAGCACGCCGAGGGCGAGGCCGATCATCGAGGTCATCGAAATGAACGAAACAAAGCGATTGCGGCGCTTGGCGCGGGTATAGCGCGTGCCGATAAAGATCGATAACGGTCTGAACATTCGCTGGGGCACCGTGTAGAAATAAAAGACCCGGCACCGTTACGGGCGCCGGGTTTCAGCCAGTCAGATGGGAGTCAGGCAGCCTTCCTGCAGCTGCAGAACGCGATCCATCTGGCGAGCCAGGTTCATGTCGTGCGTCACCACCAGAAACGCCGTGCGCATCGAAGTGCTCAGCTCCAGCATCAGATCCTGAATGCCTTCGGCGGTGTGCAGGTCGAGGTTGCCGGTCGGCTCATCGAGCATCACCAGCCCCGGGTTGTTGACCAGGGCACGGGCGATGGCCACGCGCTGACGCTCGCCGCCGGACAGTTCCGCCGGTTTGTGTTCCAGACGATGGCCCAGACCGACACGCTCCAGTAATGCCGTGGCACGCTGGCGCGCCTCCGGGATGGCGGTCTTGCCGATCAACAGCGGCATGCAGACGTTTTCCAGCGCGGTGAATTCCGGCAGCAAATGGTGAAACTGATAAACGAAACCAAGCGCGCGATTGCGCAGCAGGCCACGCTTTTTCTCGCTTAATGCCGACAGCTCTTCGCCGTCGAGCCAGACACTGCCTTTGCTCGGCGTATCGAGACCGCCGAGCAGGTTGAGCAAAGTGCTTTTGCCGGAACCGGATTTACCCACGATCGCCACACGTTCGCCCGGGTGCAACTCCAGTTGCAGGCCGGCCAGCACTTGTACCGACTCAGGACCCTCCTCGTAGGATTTGCCCAGGTTACGGCAGCTCAGAATTGCTTGTTCACTCATGCCCGACTCACTCATAACGTAACGCCTCCGCCGGCTGGGTGCGCGCGGCACGCCAGGCGGGATACAGGGTGGCGAGGAAACTCAGGACCAACGCAGCGGCGCAGACCATGACGACGTCCTGGCTCTGTACCTGCGAAGGAAGATAATCAATGAAATACACGTCAGCATTAAGAAACTTGTGGCCGATCAGCCCTTCAAGCGCCGAAATGGCCGCACTGACATTCAGTGCCGCGAGGATCCCGACCACCGCGCCGATCGCCGTGCCGACCACGCCGATCACTGTGCCCTGAACCATGAACGTGCGCATGATCGTGCCCGGAGTGGCGCCAAGGGTGCGCAGAATGGCGATGTCGCCCTTCTTGTCGTTCACCACCATCACCAGCGTCGAAATGATGTTGAACGCGGCAACGGCAACGATCAGCAGCAACAGCAGACCGATCATGGCTTTTTCCATGCGGATCGCTTGATACAGGTTGCCGTGGGTGCGCGTCCAGTCGCGGGCGTAGTAACGATCTTCGCCGAGCTGCTGGGCGATGTTCCACGCCTCGCGCGGGGCTTGGAACAGGTCGTCGAACTTCAGCCGCAGGCCTTGCACCTGATCGGCTTTCCAGCGGTGCATTTTCGCCAGATCCTGCAGATTGGTCACGCCGAGGTAGCCGTCGAGCTCACCGGCGCCGACATGGAAAATGCCGACCACGGTGAAGCGCTTCATGCGCGGGAACATGCCGGCCGGGGTCACACTGACCTCCGGCGCGACGAAGGTGACCTTGTCACCGATGCCGACGCCGAGCTTGGTCGCCGCCTTGTCGCCGATGACGATGCCGAAGCTGCCCGGTGTCAGGTCGTCGAGTTTGCCCTGCTTCATGAAGTTGTCGATGATCGACACATTGCGCTCGAGCGCAGGATCAATGGCATTGAGCAACACCTTGGAAACCTGACCGTTGTTGGTCAGCAGGCCCTGCATCTGGGTGAACGGCGCCACCGCCGTCACCTGCCGGTTCTGCTTGACCTTGTCGGCCAGGCTCTGCCAGTCATTGATCGGCTCGCCGGTCTCGAGAGTAGCGTGGGGCACCATGCCCAACACGCGGGTGCGCATCTCATGATCGAAGCCGTTCATCACCGACAGCACGACGATCATCACGACCACGCCAAGGGCGAGCCCGATCATCGAAGTCAGGGAAATGAATGACACAAAATGATTGCGACGCTTTGCACGGGTATAACGCGTGCCGATAAATACGAAGAGAGGTCTGAACATGTCGGGGCTTGTTCGGAGGGAAAAGGAACGTCCTTGTGGCGGGGGTCGAAAACCAGCTTTACACTCAGACCACCGCCGCTACCATGGGTTCGCCATGTCGACATTAGATGAAGAAGATCGCCGCGAATACTACCGTATCGAGGACACGATCGCACTGGAAATTCGGCCCCTGTCCGCTCCCGAAGCCGCAGGCCAGGAAGTGTTGCAGGATGCTTCCCCACTCTTCAACCTGCTCAGCGAACTGCACCTGAGCGAATTCGAGTCGCAGCACCTGTTGCGGCAGATCAGCGAGCGCGACCGCGCCATCGCCGCGTTCCTCAAATCGCAGAACAAACGCATCGACCTGCTCAGCCAGGTCATCGCCCTGACCGTGCTCGGCCACATCGGCGAGCCGCAGCCGGTGATCATCTCCGAGGGCGGGATCGACTTTCAGTACCCGACCCCGATTGCCACCGGCGCACACCTGTCGGTGAAACTGGTACTGATGCCGCAGGCGCTTGGCCTGCTGCTGCGTGCCCGGGTCACCCATTGCGATCCCAAGGGCGATGGCTATGACGTCGGCACCGAGTTCGAGCGCCCGACCGATGCCCAGCGCCAATTGCTCGCTCGCTACATCTTGCAGAAGCAGGCTCAGGAACGCCGTCTGGCCCGCGAACAGAACGAATCTGGCATTTAACTTAAGGAAGCACCGTGACCCTCATCTACGGCCACCGCGGCGCCAAGGGCGAAGCACCGGAAAACACCCTGAGCAGCTTTCAGGAATGCCTCAAGCACGGCGTGCGCCGCTGCGAACTGGATCTGCACCTGTCCAAGGACGGCGAGCTGATGGTCATCCATGACCCGACCCTCAAGCGCACCACCGACCGTCGCGGCAAAGTCGTCGAGCACACCGCTGCCGAGCTGGTCACCTACGACGCGCGCAAGGGCGGCCCGGGCTGGATCAAGCCGTGCCCGATTCCAACGCTGGAAGAGTTGTTCGAGCAATGTGATTTCGAGCACTGGCAGCTGGAAGTCAAAAGCGCATCACGCACCCGCGCGGCGACTACCGTGCTGGCGATTCGGGAAATGGCTCAGCGCCACGGCCTGCTCGACAAGGTGACGATCACTTCGAGTTCGCGGGAAGTCTTGAAGGCAGCGCTGGATCTGGTACCCGACGTATCCCGTGGCCTGGTGGCCGAATATGCCTGGCTCGATCCGCTGAAAGTCGCGGCGAGCTACGGCTGCGAGATTCTCGCCTTGAACTGGACGCTGTGTACGCCGGAACGCCTGCAGAAGGCGCAGCGTCAGGGCCTGCATGTGTCGGTGTGGACCGTCAACGAGCCTGCGCTGATGCGCAGACTCGCCGACTTCGGCGTTGACAGCCTGATTACAGACTTTCCCGGTTTGGCCACTGCCACCCTTGAGAATTGCTGAAATCGGTCTCCCCGGCCGGCTCAGGCCACCGGCCGGAGCCCGTCAAAAAAGCCGGTTGAGGCCGTCGTACGCCGCGACCCGATAGGCTTCGGCCATGGTCGGGTAGTTGAACGTGGTGTTGACGAAATACTTCAGCGTATTCAGCTCACCCGGCTGGTTCATGATCGCCTGACCGATGTGCACGATCTCCGACGCCTGATAACCGAAGCAGTGCACGCCGAGCACTTCCAGCGTTTCGCGGTGGAAGAGGATCTTCAGCATGCCCTGCGGCTCGCCGGCAATCTGCGCCCGAGCCATGCTCTTGAAGAAGGCCTTGCCGACTTCGTACGGCACTTTCGCCTGGGTCAGCTCCTGCTCGTTCTTGCCGATCGAGCTGATCTCCGGAATGGTGTAGATGCCGGTCGGCACGTCATTGACGAAGCGCCAGCTGCCATTGTCGACGATGCTGCCAGCGGCGGAACGACCCTGGTCATGGGCGGCACTGGCCAGGCTTGGCCAGCCGATCACGTCACCGGCACCGTAGATGTTCTCCACGCAGGTGCGGTAGTTCTGGTCGACTTCGATCTGGCCACGGCTGTTGACCTTGACCCCGATGTTTTCCAGACCCAGCGTGTCGGTGTTGCCGGTACGGCCGTTGCACCAGAGCAAGGCGTCGGCCTTGATCTTCTTGCCGGATTTCAGGTGCAGGATCACGCCGTTGTCCACGCCTTCGACGCGGTCGTACTCTTCGTTATGACGCACGGTGATGTTGTTGTTGCTGAAGTGGTAGCTCAACGCCTGGGAAATTTCCGAGTCGAGGAAGCTCAGCAACTGGCCACGGTTGTCGACCAGCTCGACCAGCACACCCAGACCACTGAAGATCGATGCGTATTCGCAACCGATCACACCAGCGCCGTAAACGATCAGTTTGCGCGGGGTGTGGCCGAGGCTGAGGATGGTGTCGCTATCGTAGATACGCGGGTGGTGGAAATCGATGTCCGCCGGGCGATACGGACGCGAACCGGTGGCGATGATGATGTGCTTGGCCACCAGTTTTTCCACCACACCGTTGCCGCAGACCACTTCGATGGTTTGCTCGTCGGCGAAGCTGCCGGTGCCGAAGAACACGTCGACGCGGTTACGGGCGTAGTAGCCGGTGCGCGATGCGACTTGTTTGGAAATGACTTTTTCGGCGCTTTTCAACACGTCCGGGAAGGAGAACCAGCGTGGCTCGCCGATCGCGCGGAACATCGGGTTGGTGTTGAACTGCATGATCTGCCGCACCGAGTGACGCAGTGCCTTGGACGGGATGGTGCCGAGGTGGGTGCAGTTGCCGCCGACCTGGCGACGGCTGTCGACCATCGCGACCTTGCGCCCCGCTTTGGCGGCGTTCATTGCCGCGCCTTCTCCCGCCGGGCCGGAACCCAGTACCACCACGTCGTAGTTGTAGACAGCCATGCGTACTCCTCAGAACAGGCCGCGGTGCCAGCAGCACCGGCGGCTAAATCACGCCGAACGGCGGCGCGAAGGAACAATTGGGGGCCAGTGAAGAACCCGGACACAGTCTATAGAAGCGTCAACGCCGCGCACATTAACCCTTGGTCGCGTCGTAGGCTACTTTTGCCTGCACTACAACGCCAGCTTTCGTCTTGTCTTCGGTCAGTTTTTTTCACCGACAAGCTGCGCAAATGCCTGACTGCTGCGGGTGACGAAACCTGTATCGGCACGCAGGACAAAGAATGCAGCAATGTCATGCTTTTGGGCATAGTCCCGCGCCCTTTCCGGCCCGAGAATCAGCAACAGCGTCGATAGTCCATCGGCCATCAACGCTGAAGGATGAATCACCGTGACTGACGCCAGATCATGTAGGACCGGTCGCCCGCTGCGTGCATCGAAGGTGTGGGAATAACGCCGACCGTCCTGCAGAAAATAATGGCGGTAGTCACCGGAGGTGGACACGCCGTAGCCATCGACATCGATAATCCGCTCGGCCACTTGCTGGTCATCGCGAGGCTCTTCGAGAGCGATGCGCCACGCTGAACCATCCGGCTTCTTGCCCCGGGCTTTGAGTTCGCCCGTGGCTTCGACCAGATAATTGTCGATGCCCATGCCCTGCAATCTGGCGGCGATGGCATCCACGGCGTAACCGGCGGCAATACTGTTGAAGTCGACTTCGACGGCGGCGTCCTTGCACAACTGCTCGCCGTCGATGCGCAGATGCTGATGACCGACTCGCTGCATGACCTCGGCCACAGCGGCCGCATCAGGGATCTTTTCTTCGCGTCCTTGCGGGCCGAATCCCCAGAGGTCCAGCAGCGGTTCCACGGTCAGGTCGTAGGAGCCTTCGCTTTGCGTTGAAAGCTGTTCGCCGATGCGGACCAATTCGAGCACCGCTGCCGGCATGGCTTGGCAGCTATCGGCGGGCAAGGCGTTGAAACGTTCGATGGCGGAGTCACTTCGGTAAGTCGACAGCTGTTGATCGACTTCACCGAGGATGGCCTGCACTTCGCCGCGCACCCGCGCAGGATCGGCGCCCCCGGCGTGGCGCACGTACTTGACCGACCAGGTGCTGCCCATGGTCGAACCGCCAACCTGTTCCAGGGAATCGCCGGTGCCGCAGCCGCCGATTGCCACCGCCAAGACCACAGGCCCCCACCAGCGTCCAGTTAACAATTCTTCATCTCCCCGCAAAACCACGGCGGCCATTATGAACTACAAGCGCCCGCTCGCTTCCCCATGGCTGCAACGCCTTTATACAAAATTGAACAGTGAGTACCTCCCATGTCCTCCACCACGGGCAAAGGCAAAGCGATCTTTCGCGTTGTCAGCGGCAACTTCCTCGAAATGTTCGACTTCATGGTCTACGGCTTCTATGCCACGGCCATCGCCAAAACCTTCTTCCCCACCGACAGCGCCTTCGCTTCGCTGATGCTGTCGCTGGCGACCTTCGGCGCCGGCTTCCTGATGCGCCCGCTGGGGGCAATTTTCCTCGGCGCCTATATCGACCGTCACGGACGGCGCAAAGGGCTGATCATCACTTTGGCGATGATGGCCGCCGGTACGGTGCTGATTGCCTGCGTGCCCGGTTACGCGACGCTCGGCGTCGCCGCACCGCTACTGGTGTTGTTCGGCCGCCTGCTGCAAGGCTTCTCGGCGGGCGTGGAATTGGGCGGCGTGTCGGTGTATCTGGCGGAAATTTCTACGCCGGGGCGTAAAGGCTTTTTCGTCAGTTGGCAGTCCGCCAGCCAACAGGCAGCCGTGGTGTTCGCTGGCTTGCTCGGCGTTGCTCTGAATCACTGGCTGAGTCCGGAGCAAATGGGCGAATGGGGCTGGCGCGTGCCGTTTCTGATTGGCTGCATGATCGTGCCGGTGATTTTCTTCATCCGTCGCTCGCTGGAAGAAACTCCGGAATTCCAAGCGCGCACCCACCGCCCTACCCTCGGCGAGATCGTCCGCTCGATCGGCCAGAACTTCGGCATCGTCATTGCCGGCATGGCGCTGGTGGTGATGACCACGGTTTCGTTCTACCTGATCACTGCGTACACGCCGACGTTCGGCAAGGCCGAGTTGCATCTGTCGGACCTCGACGCCTTGCTGGTGACGGTGTGCATCGGCTTGTCGAATTTCTTCTGGCTACCGGTGATGGGCGCGGTATCCGACAAGATCGGCCGAAAACCCTTACTGCTGACAGCGACGATTCTGGCGATCCTCACGGCGTATCCGGCGCTGTCGTGGCTGGTGGCGAACCCCAGCTTCAGCCATTTGCTGATTGTCGAACTGTGGCTGTCGTTCCTTTATGGCTCGTACAACGGCGCGATGGTGGTGGCGCTGACCGAGATCATGCCGGTGGAAGTGCGCACGACCGGTTTCTCGCTGGCGTACAGCCTGGCGACGGCGACGTTCGGCGGCTTTACCCCGGCGGCGTGTACCTACCTGATTCATGTGCTGGACAACAAGGCAGCACCGGGGATCTGGCTCAGTGGCGCGGCGGTGTTGGGGTTGATTGCGACGTTGGTATTGTTCCGTGGCAACCGGCATGAGTTGCGCACGGCGCAGGCTTCGGTAGCCAGCGGCGCCTGACAGAATGCTTTCGCGAGCAGGCTCGCTCCCACAGAAGATTGTGAACGACACTGATCCAGTGTGGGAGCGAGCCTGCTCGCGAAGAGGCCGGCAAGGACACAGAAGATCCAACAGGCCCACAAACAAAAACGCCCCGACAAAATGCCGGGGCGTTTTCATTCAAGCCTGAGGCTTAGCGCGGGAACGCTGGCGGATTCACATCAGCCATGTCTTCCATTACGCGAACTACCTGGCAGCTGTAGCCGAACTCGTTGTCGTACCAAACGTACAGAACGACGCGGTTGTCCTGCACGATGGTCGCTTCAGCGTCGACCACACCAGCGTGACGCGAGCCAACGAAGTCGGTCGACACCACTTCCTGCGAATTGACGAAGTCGATCTGCTTGTGCAGCTCAGAGTGCAGCGCCATGTAGCGCAGGTACTCGTTCATCTCTTCACGGGTGGCGGCTTTCTCAAGGTTGAGGTTGAGAATGGCCATCGACACGTTTGGCGTCGGCACACGGATCGCGTTACCGGTCAGCTTGCCGGCCAATTCAGGCAGAGCCTTGGCAGCAGCGGTAGCGGCGCCCGTCTCGGTGATCACCATGTTCAGCGCGGCGCTGCGGCCACGGCGATCGCCCTTGTGGAAGTTGTCGATCAGGTTCTGGTCGTTGGTGTACGAGTGAACGGTTTCGACGTGACCGTTGATGATGCCGAACTTGTCGTTGACCGCTTTGAGCACCGGCACGATGGCGTTGGTGGTGCAGGAAGCAGCCGAGACGATCTTGTCGTCAGCGGTGATTTCACCGTGGTTGATGCCGTGAACGATGTTCTTCAGCTTGCCCTTGCCAGGCGCGGTCAGAACAACGCGGTCGATGCCCGGGCACGCCAGGTGCTGACCCAGGCCATCGGCGTCACGCCATACACCGGTGTTGTCCACCAGCAGCGCGTCTTTGATGCCGTACTGGGTGTAATCCACCTCGGTCGGGTTCTTCGCGTAGATCACCTGGATCAGGTTACCGTTGGCGGTGATGGTGTTGTTTTCTTCGTCGATGGTAATGGTGCCGTTGAACGAACCGTGCACCGAATCGCGACGCAGCAGGCTGGCGCGCTTGGTCAGGTCGTTCTCGGCGCCTTTGCGCACGACGATGGCGCGCAGACGCAGGCCGTCGCCACCACCGGTTTTCTCGATCAGGATGCGCGCCAGCAGACGGCCGATACGACCGAAGCCGTAAAGAACAACGTCGGTGCCTTTGCGGGCCGAAGCGTTCTGCTGGCCAACCACGTCAGCCATCTCTTCACGCACGAACTGCTCGGCGCTGCGGCCGTTGCCTTCATTGCGGAATTTGAACGCCAGCTTGCCCAGATCCACCGACGCCGCGCCGAGCTTGAGCTCGCTCATGGCCTTGAGCAGTGGGAATGTTTCGTGGACGGAGAGTTCGCTGTCGTCCGAAGAACGGTGGCGAGCAAAGCGGTGAGCTTTGAGAATCGCGATGACAGACTGGTTGATCAGGCTGCGGCCATAGATCGAGCTAACCACGTTGTTATTGCGGTAGAGCTGACCGATAAGCGGGATCATCGCTTCTGCGAGTGCTTCACGGTCGATCCATTCACCAAGACACTGGTCGGGCTTCTGAGTCACGGTAACCTTCCACATGTAGGGGCAGAAAAAAGGGGCTACATTATGCCGCCGACAAGCCCTTTCAGCAATGCGCGCTTGTCGCGCAATCGGTAACAAATTCCCGTTCAAAAAATTTACGCCTTTCTCCAGCCCAGTAAAACCGGGGCTTTCAGCGCAGTCAATTTTTCGACGACTGTTAGACGATGTCTGTAACCCTCCGTAACACCACCCGGTTTCGGCACTACATAACCATGAAAAAAGTGCTCGTTTTTATGGTTACCACTACATTTCGTCCAAACCATGAAGATAGACGCAGTCTGCAACTGACAGGCGGCACCGGAGGCCGCTACAATTACCGACTTTGTCGCAACGCCTGGAGCTCAACCTTCCGTGCCTGTTCTGCGTCTACCGCTACTCCCTGCCGAAGCAGGTAAACAGCACTGGGGCAATCTGCCCGGTGCCGCCCTCAGCCTGGCGATTGCCGAGGCTGCCAGCGCTGCCAAGCGCTTTACCCTGCTGCTGACCGCCGACAGCCAAAGCGCCGAACGGCTGGAACAGGAGCTGAGTTTCTTCGCCCCGGATTTGCCCGTACTGCATTTCCCCGACTGGGAAACCCTGCCCTACGACCTGTTCTCGCCGCACCAGGACATCATCTCCCAGCGCATCGCCAGCCTGTATCGCCTGCCGGAACTGGCCCACGGCGTGCTGGTGGTTCCGATCACCACCGCTTTGCATCGCTTGGCGCCGACCAAATTCCTCCTCGGCAGCAGCCTGGTGCTGGACATCGGCCAGAAGCTCGACGTCGAACAGATGCGCGCACGGCTCGAAGCCAGCGGCTATCGCTATGTCGACACGGTGTACGAGCACGGCGAGTTCACCGTACGCGGCGCGCTGATCGACCTGTTCCCGATGGGCAGCAAACTGCCGTATCGCATCGACCTGTTCGACGACGAAATAGAAACCCTGCGCACCTTCGATCCGGAAACCCAGCGCTCGATCGACAAGGTCGAGTCGGTCAAGCTGCTGCCGGCCCGCGAGTTTCCATTGCAGAAAGACGCAGTCACCCGCTTCAAGGCGCGTTTCCGTGAGCGCTTTGACGTCGATTTTCGCCGCTGCCCGATCTTTCAAGATTTAAGCAGCGGTATCACCCCGGCCGGCATCGAGTACTACCTGCCGCTGTTCTTCGACGAAACTTCGACGCTGTTCGATTACCTGCCTCAGGACACACAAGTGTTTTCGCTGCCGGGCATCGAGCAAGCGGCGGAAAACTTCTGGAACGACGTGCGCAATCGTTACGAAGAACGCCGCGTCGATCCTTCGCGTCCTTTATTGCCACCGGCCGAACTGTTCCTGCCGGTAGAAGATTGCTTCGCGCGTCTGAAGAATTGGCCGCGAGTCGTCGCCAGTCAGCAAGACGTTGAAAGGGGTGTCGGCCGTGAACGATTCCCGGCGCACGCGCTGCCGGATCTGGCCATCGAAGCCAAAGCCACGCAACCACTGGCGGCGCTGGCCGGTTTCCTCGAAGAATTCCCCGGTCGCGTGCTGTTCACCGCCGAATCGGCGGGTCGTCGCGAAGTCCTGCTGGAACTGTTGGAACGCCTGAAGTTGCGGCCGAAAACCGTCGACAGCTGGCCAGACTTCGTTGCCAGCAAGGATCGTCTGGCGATCACTATCGCCCCGCTCGACGAAGGTCTGCTGCTCGACGACCCGGCGCTGGCGCTGGTGGCGGAAAGTCCGCTGTTCGGCCAACGGGTCATGCAACGTCGTCGCCGCGAGAAGCGCAGCGACGTCAGCAACGATGCGGTAATCAAGAACCTCACCGAACTGCGTGAAGGCGCGCCGGTGGTGCATATCGATCACGGCGTCGGCCGCTACCTTGGCCTGACAATTCTGGAAATCGACAATCAGGCCGCCGAATTCCTCACCCTCGAATACGCCGAGAACGCCAAGCTTTACGTGCCGGTGGCCAACCTGCACCTGATCGCGCGCTACACCGGCAGCGACGATTCGCTCGCGCCGTTGCATCGCCTCGGCTCGGAAACCTGGCAGAAAGCCAAGCGCAAAGCCGCCGAGCAGGTGCGTGACGTCGCCGCCGAATTGCTCGACATTTATGCCCGTCGCGCCGCCCGCGAAGGTTATGCCTTCGCCGATCCGAAGGCCGATTACGCGACGTTCAGCGCCGGTTTCCCGTTCGAAGAAACACCCGATCAGCAAGCCACCATCGAGGCCGTGCGCGAAGACATGCTCGCGCCGAAACCGATGGATCGCCTGGTCTGCGGCGACGTTGGCTTCGGCAAGACCGAAGTGGCCATGCGCGCCGCGTTCATCGCCGTGCACGGCGGGCGTCAGGTGGCGATTCTGGTGCCGACCACCCTGCTCGCCCAGCAGCACTACAACAGTTTCCGCGACCGCTTCGCCGACTGGCCGGTGACGGTCGAAGTGATGAGTCGATTCAAATCGGCCAAGGAAGTCAACGCGGCGATCGCCGATCTTGCGGAAGGCAAGATCGACATTGTCATCGGCACGCACAAGCTGCTGTCCGACGACGTGAAGATCAAAAACCTCGGGCTGGTGATCATCGACGAAGAACACCGTTTTGGCGTACGCCAGAAAGAACAGCTCAAGGCCCTGCGCAGCGAAGTCGACATCCTCACCCTGACTGCGACGCCGATTCCGCGCACGCTGAACATGGCGGTGTCGGGCATGCGCGATCTGTCGATCATCGCCACGCCGCCAGCGCGTCGCCTGTCGGTGCGCACCTTCGTCATGGAACAGAACAAGAGCACGGTCAAAGAGGCCCTGCTGCGTGAACTGCTGCGTGGCGGTCAGGTTTACTACCTGCACAACGATGTGAAGACCATCGAAAAATGCGCCGCCGACCTCGCCGAACTGGTGCCGGAAGCGCGCATCGGTATCGGCCACGGGCAGATGCGCGAACGTGAACTCGAACAGGTGATGAGCGACTTCTACCACAAGCGCTTCAACGTGCTGATCGCCTCGACCATCATCGAGACCGGCATCGACGTGCCGAGCGCCAACACCATCATCATCGAACGCGCCGACAAGTTCGGCCTGGCCCAGCTGCACCAGTTGCGTGGTCGTGTCGGCCGCAGTCACCACCAGGCTTACGCCTACCTGCTGACGCCGCCGCGCCAGCAGATCACTTCCGACGCGGAAAAGCGTCTGGAAGCGATCGCCAATACCCAGGACCTCGGCGCCGGTTTCGTGCTGGCCACCAACGACCTGGAAATCCGTGGCGCCGGCGAACTGCTCGGCGATGGTCAGAGCGGGCAGATTCAGGCCGTCGGTTTCACCCTGTACATGGAAATGCTCGAGCGCGCGGTGAAGTCGATCCGCAAGGGCGAGCAGCCGAACCTCGATCAACCGCTGGGCGGCGGCCCGGAAGTCAATCTGCGGGTGCCGGCGCTGATTCCGGAAGATTACCTGCCGGATGTACATGCGCGGTTGATTCTGTATAAACGCATCGCCTCGGCCACCGACGAGGAAGGCCTCAAGGACCTGCAGGTGGAGATGATCGACCGCTTCGGTCTGTTGCCGGAGCCGACCAAGAACCTGGTGCGCATCACCGCGCTGAAATTGCAGGCGGAAAAGCTCGGCATCAAGAAAGTCGACGGCGGGCCGCAAGGCGGACGTATCGAGTTCGAAGCGCAGACGCCGGTTGACCCGATGACCCTGATCAAGCTGATCCAGACGCAGCCCAAGCGCTACAAGTTCGAAGGCGCGACGATGTTTAAATTCCAGGTGCCGATGGAGCGCCCGGAAGAACGTTTCAATACTGTCGAGGCGCTGTTTGAGCGTCTCATCCCGAAATCCGCTTGAAGGACGCCCGATGCGCCTGTTCCGCTCTCTGACTTTGTTGCTTGCACTTGCAGCACCGACGGCGTTTGCCGATGACACCTATCAGGTCGAAATGATCCTGGTGCGCCAGAATGCTGTCCCGGCCATCGTCAGCCGCGCCGCCCCGGAAGACTGGGCCGCAGGCGCCCAGCGTCTGGGCAGCGACAGCCAGCGCACCCCAGCGCTGAATGATGTGGTGAGCAAACTCACCGCCAGCGGCGAGTACACCGTGCTGATGCACAAAGCCTGGCAGCAGAGCCTCGGCGAAGCGCCGGCGAAAGTCGCAGTGAGCGAAGGTCAGGAGCAGTTCGGCCAGTTCCCGATTGAGGGCACGCTGGAAATGAAACTCGGCCGCTTCACCGACGTGACCGCCGATTTCTGGGTCAATCAGATCGACGCCAATGGCCTGGTCACTGCCAGTGAGCGCCTGCGTCAGGACAGCCACACCAAGAACGGCCAGCTCAATTACCTCGACAACGGCCACCTGGCCCTGCTGATCAAGATCACTTCCCTGACCGCGCCAGCGCCTCGCGAAGCGCCTGAAGTCGTGCCGGACTGATCGAAGTCCTTATGCCGCCGCCCCTGAGCAAACCGCTGGCCCCGTCGTGGGTCAGCCGATTCAAAGAACAGAGTCTGGAGCGCGGCCGCCGCTACGCTTTGGAGAATCGGGTGCGCATCGCCCAGGTCGGCGATGCGACTATCACCGCCAGTTGCGAAGGCTCCGGCGGCAGTGTTTACCGGCAAACCATCCATCTGCGCGAGTCAGCCAAAGCGACGCTGTTGCTGGTCGACGCCACCTGCACCTGCCCGGTGCGCAGCAATTGCAAACATTGCGCGGCGGTGCTGCTGAAAATCCAGGAAACCCTCGACTACCCCGCCGCCGCGAAAGATGCCGAGCTGCTGGAGAAGCTCCAGGCCGTGCTGGAAAACCGCGGCCCGAAAGCGCCACCGCAAGTGCTGGTGGACAACGTGCAGCCGGTGCCGCGCCTGTGGCTGGCGAGCGTCGAGTTCAGCGCCTTCGAGCCGCGCAACGGCAAGATGCAGCGCTACATTCAGCATCGTGCGGCGCTGTCGTTCAGCTATCTGGACGAATACGTCAGCGGGCAAAAACACAGCGATATCCTGATCCGTCAGGAAGCCCAGACCCTGCGGATAAAACGTCATCCGGACGTCGAACAGTCCTACCGCGAACAGTTGCGCATCCTCGGTTTCCGCATCGCCACCCGGCAGAGCAAAGCGCTGCCGGAAAGCGCCGGCGAACTCTACGAGATGGTCAACGACAGCGCCTGGCTGACCTTCACGCTCAATGACTTGCCGAAGTTGCGCAGCCAGGGCTGGGAGTTGCAGATCGATGAGGAATTCGGTTTCGACCTGACCGCCGTCGACGACTGGTACGCCACCGTCGAACAGGCGCCGGAGCGCGACTGGTTTGATCTGGAGCTGGGCATCATTGTCAACGGCGAACGCCTGAGCCTGCTGCCGATCCTGCTGAATCTGATGCGCTCGCACACCGAGATCCTCAACCCGGAACGCCTCGCCCGGCGTCGCGATGACGAGCTGATTCTGGTGAACATTCCGCAACGCAGCAGCGAGCATGGGCCGTTGCAAGTGGCGCTGCCCCTCGGTCGCCTGAAGCCGGTATTGATGACCTTGGGCGAGTTCTATTTGCAGGAGCCGGGCGAAACCACCCTGCGCCTGAGCAAGGCTGACGCCACCCGGCTCAATTCGCTGGAAGGCCTGCCGCTGTTGTGGGAAGGCGGCGAGCAGATCCGCACCTTCGCCCAGCGCCTGCGCGACATCCGCGATTTCACGGCCGAAGCGCCGCAAGGTCTGAATGCAACGCTGCGCCCGTATCAGCTCGAAGGTTTGAGCTGGATGCAATCGCTGCGGCAACTGGAGGTCGGCGGGATTCTTGCGGATGACATGGGCCTGGGCAAAACCCTACAGACCCTGGCGCATATTCTCAGCGAGAAGAACGCCGGACGCCTCGATCGTCCGTGCATGGTGGTGATGCCGACCAGCCTGATTCCGAACTGGCTAGATGAAGCGGCGCACTTCACCCCGCAACTGAAAGTGCTCGCCCTGTATGGCGCCACGCGCAAGAAACACTTCGACAATCTGGCCGACTTCGACCTGATCCTCACCACCTACGCCCTGCTGCCCAAGGACCTCGAGCGCTTGGCCAAACAGCCGTTGCACGTGCTGGTGCTGGACGAAGCGCAATACATCAAGAACCCCAACAGCAAAGCCGCGCAGGCCGCCCGCGAGCTGAACGCGCGCCAGCGCCTGTGCCTCAGCGGCACGCCGCTGGAAAACCACTTGGGCGAGCTGTGGTCGCTGTTCCACTTCCTGCTGCCGGGCTGGCTCGGCGACGTGAAAAGCTTCAATGCCGATTACCGTGTGCCGATCGAAAAGCGCGGCAGTGAAGTCAGACTGCAACACCTCAACGGTCGGATAAAACCGTTTCTGCTGCGCCGCACCAAAGAGCAGGTCGCCACCGAGCTGCCGCCGAAAACCGAAATCATCCACTGGGTCGAACTCAACGAAGCGCAGCGCGACGTGTACGAGACCATGCGCCTGGCGATGGACAAGAAAGTCCGTGACGAGATCACTCGCAAAGGCGTGGCACGCAGCCAGATCATCATTCTCGAAGCATTGCTCAAGCTGCGCCAGGTCTGCTGCGATCTACGCCTGGTCAACGACGCCACCCTGCCCACACGCGGCAGCACCTCGGGCAAGCTCGACAGCCTGATGGAAATGCTTGAGGAGTTGTTCGAGGAAGGCCGGCGGATTCTGCTGTTTTCGCAATTCACTTCGATGCTGACATTGATCGAAGAGGAACTGAAAAAACGCAAGATCGCTTACGCCCTCCTCACTGGCCAGACCCGCGACCGGCGCACACCGGTGAAGGAATTCCAGAGCGGCACGCGTCAGATTTTTCTGATCAGCCTGAAGGCCGGTGGCGTCGGCTTGAACCTGACCGAAGCCGATACGGTGATTCACTACGACCCGTGGTGGAACCCGGCAACCGAGAATCAGGCGACTGACCGGGCCTATCGAATCGGCCAGGAGAAACCGGTGTTCGTCTACAAGATGATTGCCCGGGGCACAGTGGAAGAGAAGATTCAGCACCTGCAGAAGGAAAAGTCAGACCTGGCAGCGGGCGTGCTCGATGGGCGCAAGGCCGGGGACTGGAAGTTGCAGAGCGATGATATTGAAGCGCTGTTTGCGCCGTTGCCGGACAAGATCGACAAGCGCTGAAAGCGGCGTTGCTGGTTAGATAGCTTTTCGCGAGCAGGCTCGCTCCCACAATTAATCCAGATTCGCTCGAGATCCAATGTGGGAGCGAGCCTGCTCGCGAATGGCCCCGCCGCGATTCAAACCCTTCAATCTCTGGAAGCCGGCAACGGCGCAAACAGCGCCTCGATATCACTCTGTTCCAGTTTGAATCCGCCCGTCGTGCCACCCTCCAGTACCGCCCCGGCCAGCGCCGCTTTCTCCTGCTGCAACGCCTGGATCTTCTCTTCGACGGTGCCTTTGGCAATCAACTTGTAGACGAACACCGGATTGTTCTGCCCGATGCGATACGCCCGATCAGTCGCCTGATTCTCCACCGCCGGGTTCCACCACGGATCGAAGTGAATCACCGTGTCCGCCGCCGTCAGGTTCAGACCAGTGCCCCCGGCCTTGAGGCTGATCAGGAACAACGGCACCTTGCCGCCCTGGAAATCCCTCACCGGCGTGCGCCGATCGGTGGTGTCGCCGGTCAGCAACGAGTAGCCAAGCCCGCGTTGCTGCAATTCCTGCTCGATCAGCGCCAGCATCGAGGTGAACTGCGAGAACAGCAGAATGCGCCGACCTTCGCCGAGCAATTCTTCAAGCATCTCCATCAGGCTGATCAGCTTGCCGCTGCCCGAGCGCAACGCCTTCGCCGTCAGCGGCATATTGACCAGGCGCAGATCGCAGCAGACCTGGCGCAGTTTGAGCAGCGCATCGAGGATGATGATCTGACTGCGCGCCACGCCACTGCGGGCGATTTCGTCGCGGACCTTTTTGTCCATCGCCACACGCACCGTCTCATAGACGTCGCGCTGACCATCGCTGAGTTCGACCCAGTGGATGATCTCGGTTTTCGGCGGCAACTCGGTGGCGACCTGATCCTTCTTGCGTCGCAGCAAAAACGGCTTGATGCGCGCGGTCAGGTGCTGCATGCGCTGCACATTGCCGTGCTTCTCGATCGGTGTGCGGTAATCGCGGTTGAAGGATTTGCTGTCGCCGAGCCAGCCGGGCATGAGGAAATGGAACTGCGACCACAGCTCACCGAGGTGGTTTTCCAGCGGCGTACCGCTCAGACACAAGCGCTGACGGGCCTGCAAGTCACGCGCGGCCTGGGCGGCTTTGCTCAGCGGGTTCTTGATGTTCTGCGCTTCGTCGAGAATCAGCACGCTCCACGACTGCGGCTGCAAGATTTCCAGATCCCTGGGCAGCAATGCGTAAGTGGTCAGCACCAAGTCGTATTCGCCCAGATTGGCAAAGTCCTTTTGCCGCCCGGTGCCCTGCAGCGCCAGGACTTTCAACTGCGGCGTGAAGCGCTCGGCTTCGTCGAGCCAGTTGGGAATCAGGCTGGTGGGCATCACCGCCAGTGCCGGACAGTCCAGATGCCCGGCGTGTTTCTCCGTGAGCAGATGCGCCAGGGTCTGCAGGGTTTTACCCAGGCCCATGTCATCGCCCAAAATGCCGCCGACCTCCAGCTCGCGCAGGGTCTGCATCCAGTTCAGGCCTTCGAGCTGATACGGGCGCAGTTGCGCATTGAGGCCGGCCGGCGCAGCAACCTGGGCGTGACTGGAATTCTGCAGACGCTTGGCAAAAGTGCGCAGACGTTCGCCGCCCTGCCAATCCAGCGGCACGCCATCGAGCATACTCAGACGCGCGGCGTCTGGAGCGGTCAAGCGCAGCGCATCACCCTGATGGCCGCCCAAGTACAGCTCGCCCAGCGTCGCCATCAGCGGTTTGACCCGACTCAGCGGCAACGCGACTTTGGCGCCCGCCGGCTCGCCAAAACCGCTGGGCTTGAGCTCGATCAGGAGTTTTTCATCATCGCTGCGCTGCGCCAGATTGACCGGGTCGAGCAAGCGCGGCTGGGTTCGCAACAGGTGCAGAAGGATCGGCAGCAAGCTGTAGCGCTCGCCGTTGACGACGATACCCAACTGCAGATCAAACCACTGATGCGTGGCCTCTTCTTCGACCTCGGCGTACCACTGTTCAACCGGTTGTACATCGAAATGGAAACCGGGACTGATCTCGATTTTCCAGTCTGCGGCGCGCAGTGTGGCCAGCCCTTCGTGCATGAACCCGAGCCAGGCGGAATCATCCGGCAAGGTAAACATCTCGCCAGGACGATCCATTGCACTCTTGCGCGTGGCTTTCTTGAAGCCATGTTTTTGCAGGTTCTGGCGCAGCTTCTTTTCCAGCGCCGGTTGACGCTGAATGCGCTGGGTTTCGCTGCCGTTGAGGATCATCACTTCCGGGTTGCGATCCACCGCCGGATGACCGTTGTAGGTAAACAGCAGAGCGGCGCGGTGCTCCAGCACATATTCCCAGCGCGAGCGTTCTCGGCCGCTGACCAGGGTCAGTTGCGGCTGCGGCAGCACGTCATCGATGATCCGTTCGGTGAGTTTGTGCGGTGGCGCAATTTGGGTCGCCGCGCTCATGCGATGGCTGAACTGCATGGCCTGACGCGCCGGAATATCTGGCGCCTGGGTCAAATGACAGGCGAGTTTTTCTTCCAGCTCAGTGAACAGCGGGCCAACCTGGCGCTGCTCGCGATCAAGATAATAAAGCGGCTCCAGCGCCAGCACGGTTTCCTGCGCGGCTTCGGCACTGCTCCATTGCGCGCGGAATCCGCCATCGGCCTGCTCAGCCCAAGAGAACTGACCCACGCGTTTCGCCCCCGGTGTCAGCGCTCGCAGGTCTTCGAAGTCGAGGAACAGCCGCGAGGTGCGCAGGAGCATTTCCAGCAGTTCGGCGCCACTGTTGCCTTCCAGCGGATAGCCGCTGTAATAGGCGTGATGGGAATGCATGGCGACCAACAGCCGGGCGATGCGCAGATCCAGCTCGGACAGGTAGCCGGGCTGGCGCATGAGCATTTCCGCGAGCGAGTACATCGGTTTGACTTCGCGTAACTCGCCGCTCTTGAGCTGGTAGACCTTGAAAATATCCAGCAGCCACTTGCCGTTCGCAGACGTCGGCTTGAGCTTGTAAAACAGACGCGTACCTGCGGTTTGCGCACTTTCTTCAGCGGGCTTGGCCGGCACGGGAATTGTCGAAAGCCAATGCTCCAGCGCTCGTCCCAACGGGGTCTGCGCGTCACTTCCAGACGCATCCTCGCCAGTGCCCAGCAGGTGATAGAGCACCGCTGCGCTGTGCTTGCAGTCGATTGCAACAGGACAGCTGCACAGGCAACGCAGGTTTACCGACCCCAGCCGATCTTCGGACAGGTAAATGCTTTGCGCATACGTCTGGGGGTGAGAACCGACGCAGAACGCCTCTATCTTCTTGTCATCGATCTCGAGGATCTCGACCCGGTCATCGGCGGCATAAGCGCGGGCCTTGGCCAACGCCTTGCTACTGAATGCGTGGGTCCATGTCAGCCCTTTGAGCCGCTCGATGAAAATGCTCATGGACAGTCCTTAGCTGGCCAGCACCCGGGCCAACGTTGATTTCACCTTGCCCATGCCGTCGTGCAGGGCCTGCTCGATTTCGGCCATGGTGATGACTTCGGTGGTCTTGCCGGCTGCAGGATTCACCACCAGCGCCAGACAGGCGTAATCCAGATCCAGCTCACGCGCCAGCGCTGCTTCCGGCATGCCGGTCATGCCGACGATGTCGCAGCCGTCACGTTCCAGTCGCACGATCTCGGCGACCGTTTCCAGACGCGGTCCCTGGGTGCAGGCGTACACGCCTTGATCGCTGAATTCGCAGCCTTCGGCGGCGACTGCTGCAATCAATTGCTGACGCAACGGCTCGCTGTAGGGAAAGCTGAAATCGATGTGGGTGACGTGTTCCAGATCATCGGCGAAAAAGGTGTGCTCGCGCCCGCTGGTGTAGTCGACGATCTGGTGCGGCACACAGAAATGCCCGGTACCCATGGCCGGATGAATCCCGCCCACTGCATTCACGGCAATGATCGCTTCGGCACCCGCCTGCTTCAGCGCCCACAGATTGGCGCGGTAGTTGACCTTGTGCGGGGGGAAACGATGCGGGTGACCGTGACGGGCGAGGAACAGCACTTCCTTGCCGGCGTACTCACCAATCTGCACCTCGGCCGAAGGCGCGCCGTACGGGGTGTCGACTGCCAGCGACTGGCGAATGCTCAGGCCTTCGAGCTGAGTCAGGCCAGTGCCACCGATGATTGCGTAAACGGTCATAACGAAAAATCCTTAATCGATCAGTTGAGCGTCTTTGAGCGCGCCGAGGGCGGTGAGCCAACGCGGGTCCTGACGATAATCGGTGCTGGCGAAGGCCTGCCCGCGCATCTTCGCGATGCGCGCGGAAGGCTTGACCTTCATGCGCTGCGCGGCGCTCAGGGCCAGCTCGGCTGCCGCGCGGTCGTTGCACACCAGACCCATGTCGCAACCGGCACTCAGCGCGGCTTCGATGCGGCTGGCAGCGTCGCCGACCACGTGGGCGCCGGCCATCGACAGATCATCGCTGAAGATCACGCCATCGAACTGCAATTCGCCGCGCAGGATCTCCTGCAGCCAGCGTCGGGAGAAACCGGCGGGCTGCGAGTCGACTTGCGGATAAATGACGTGGGCCGGCATGACGGCGGCCAGCTGCTTGCTCAAACGGGCGAAGGGCACCAGATCATTGGCGCGGATTTCGTCGAGACTGCGCTCGTCGTTCGGAATCGCCACGTGGGAGTCTGCTTCGGCCCAGCCGTGGCCCGGGAAATGTTTGCCAGTGGCGGCCATGCCGGCGCTGTTCATGCCGCGAATGAATGCACCGGCGAGCAAGGCTGCGCGCTCGGGATCGCCTTCGAATGAACGGGTACCGACCACAGCGCTGCGCTGATAGTCCAAGTCCAATACAGGGGCGAAACTCAGATCGAGCCCGACCGCCAGCACTTCGGTGGCCATGATCCAGCCGCATTGCTCGGCGAGATACTCTGCATTCGGGTTATCGGCGATGGCGCGCATCGCCGGTAGACGGACGAAACCCTGACGTAGGCGCTGCACGCGCCCGCCCTCTTGATCCACCGCCAGCAGCAGATCCGGGCGAATCGCGCGGATCGCGGCGCTGAGTTCGCGCACCTGGCGAGGATGCTCGATGTTGCGGGCGAAAATGATCAGGCCGCCCACTTCGGGCTGACGCAACAATTGGCGATCTTCGGCCGTCAGCCAGGTACCGGCGACGTCCACCATCAACGAGCCTTGCAGGCCAGCAGTCATAGAGATTCCTTGAAAACGAAAAACCCGATCTGCTCGCATTCGCTACCGTGGGCATTGCCCGGACGGTCAGCAGAATTCATGCAGATCGGGTTCAGTACGAGAGTCGGCATGGCCGGCTAGCTTAGCGGATACCAGCTGCCGCGCCCACCCGTGCGCGGTCAAACCTTGGCGGCGACCGGCATGGATTTGCTGCGCGGACGCAATTGCGCGCTGGCCATGGCTGTATCGGTGACGCCGGTTTCGGCGCGCATGCCGGCAGCGAGGAACGGCACCATCAGGCGCATCACTTGTTCGATGGAGGTATTGACGCCGAAATCGGTCTCGGCAATCGCGCGCAAGGCCTTGATCCCGGACATGCTGAACGCAGCGGCGCCAAGCATGAAGTGCACGCGCCAGAACAGTTCGATCGGCGGAATGCGTGGCGCCGCTTCATTGACCAGCAGCATGTAGCGGCGAAACACCTTGCCGTACATGTCTTCCAGATAACGCCGCAAGTGGC
This sequence comes from Pseudomonas sp. Sample_23, assembly GCF_004307595.1. Lineage (NCBI taxonomy): Bacteria > Pseudomonadati > Pseudomonadota > Gammaproteobacteria > Pseudomonadales > Pseudomonadaceae > Pseudomonas > Pseudomonas sp. Sample_23. The sequence goes on along the minus strand of NZ_RCNX01000088.1, from coordinate 7,544 downwards.
CCTGGCTCTGGCTGAACGCGAGGCCGAGCAAACGCATGAAGATCGACAGATCGTTACCGCTGCGGGGCTGCACGACGAGCGCCTGCTCGACGAGAATTTCCAGCAACTCCTCGAGGGTCGGCTTGTTCTCAGGCTTGGCCTGACGGCGCTCCAGCTCTTTATCGAGGCTCACGCAGAACGGACCGAGAAAGCGCGAGAATACCGCCTGGATCAGCGCCTTTTTCGAGCCGAAGTGATAATTCACCGCAGCCAGATTGACGCCAGCCTTGCTGGTGATCAAACGCAATGAGGTTTCAGCGAATCCTTTCTCCGCGAACAACTGCTCGGCAGCATCAAGAATGCGTTCAACGGTTTCCGACTGGGCCATGGCTACTCCGCCTGACAAACACTTGTTTGAAACATACGTTTCAGCCTGTGCCTTGTCAAGCCTGCCGGTTCGTTTTGGGAATGGTCGGTCAGCTATTTAACCACACAAGGCGCCAGCATTAATAAGTGCCCTGCGCGACCGCTCGGCGGGCGGCAAAAAAACGCCCATTGCCAAGACCGCTTCACTGTATATAATCCCAGTCACTGTATAAAAAGACAGAGCGATCAATATGCTAAAGCTGACGCCACGCCAAGCCGAGATTCTGGCCTTTATCAAACGTTGCCTCGAAGACAACGGCTATCCGCCCACCCGTGCGGAAATCGCTCAGGAACTGGGTTTCAAATCGCCCAACGCGGCGGAAGAACATCTCAAGGCCCTCGCCCGCAAAGGCGCGATCGAGATGACCCCAGGTGCTTCCCGCGGCATCCGTATTCCCGGCTTCGAAGCCAAGGCCGACGATTCCACCCTGCCGATCATTGGCCGAGTGGCTGCCGGCGCGCCGATCCTCGCCCAGCAGCACATCGAAGAATCCTGCAACATCAACCCGACCTTCTTCCATCCTCGCGCCGACTACCTATTGCGTGTGCACGGCATGAGCATGAAGGATATCGGCATCTTCGACGGCGACCTGCTGGCAGTACATACCACCCGCGAAGCGCGTAACGGCCAGGTTGTGGTTGCGCGTATCGGCGACGAAGTGACGGTCAAACGCTTCAAGCGTGAAGGCAGCAAGGTCTGGCTGATCGCTGAAAACCCCGAGTTCGCCCCTATCGAAGTCGACCTGAAAGATCAGGAACTGGTGATCGAAGGCTTGAGTGTCGGCGTCATTCGCCGCTAAAGGAGGCTCCATGCAGTTCCCACACACACCTCAGCAAACACAACTGCCTTTGTTTGAAGCGTTTCTGGCGCAGCCGCTAGCGCCGATCCTCAAAGACGTGGTCGAGCGTGACTGGAACGCCAAACCTGACGCCTTCAGTGAGCTATCACTGCGCGGTGCGGCCGGGAACTGCCTGAACCTGCTCGCCCCGATCCTGCGTGAGCTCAGCGAGGATCAGGATGCTCGCTGGCTGACGCTGATCGCCCCACCCGCCAGTCTGACGCAAACCTGGCTGCGCGATGCCGGCCTGAATCGCGAACGCATTCTTCTGCTGCAACCGCGCGGCACTCAAAGTGCTCAGCAACTGGCGTGCGAAGCGTTGCGACTGGGTCGCAGCCACACCGTGGTGACATGGCTAAACCCGTTGAATGCCAATTCGCGGCAACAACTGATCAGCGCCGCGCGTACGGGCGAAGCGCAGAGCCTGAACATTCGTTTGGGTTGATTGATGGTAATGCGCGCTGTGTGAAGCGCAGGGCTTCTCCAGGGACAGAGAAGCCGATCTGAAGCGCAAGCGACCGAGAAAAGGCCAAAGCGTGAATCAATGAAGAACCCGCGGCCCCTCTTCCTTATCAAACTCGCCTTCAACCATACGACCCGCCATCTGCACGCCAACGCTCAACATCGCTTTGGCGATTTCAACGTGCTGGCCCTGCAGGAACGCTTTGGCATCCTCGGAGAAATCCAGCGTCACCAGAGAACCTTCGTCCTCAGCCCTGCGCAGTTCGATTCGGCCGTCTGGTAACTCGACAATTTCTAGAAAGGACGTTGGCATATAGGTCTGTTCTCCACGAAAGGCAGCGATTATATAGACATCATTCGAGCTTCGCTCAGGATCTTGACCAGCAGCATGTTTCAGATTGCCACTGCGCCAAACTACCTCAGCACTCGTTCAAGCCTTCCCGGAAACGCAGGGCCAGGCCCTTGAGGTTCTGCCGCCAGCTCTCCAGCTCATCTCGACTGAGCTCTTGTGGCGACTCTTCTTCATCAAGATTAATCGCTTGGATCAGCGGCTGCGTCACGTCGCCTTTCGGCTTGCGTGGCGCCCTCGGTGGCTGAAACAGTGCTGCGTGCGCCGCCAGCAGTTTCGCCAGCCAGGTTTCCGGATTACCGGCCAGCTCGACCATTTCCGCCAGCTCCGGGATCGCTATCGATTCCAGCACTTCGCGCCTCAGCAACTCCTCCGCCCTCGGCGAATTGGCCTGCGGCAGACGATAAAAGCCAGCGATCTCATGACACAAGCCCAGCAGCGCGCCGTATAGGTGGAACAACGCCGACTCACGCCCGGCCTGGATCAGCGCCAGAGAATTCATCGCCCGCCCTTCTTCAGCACGAGCCAGAGCTTCGAGTGACAGCCCAGCGAAATAGATCTTCTGGTTGGTGCGGGTATAGAGTTCGTGGGCCATGACGGCAGCCTCCACAACGAAATAATTGCTTCACACAGGCCCGGCAGTGTCATGGATCAACCAATGCCAGCGCAAGCACAAAACAAAAAGGCCGCATGAAACCCCCAAGGTTTCATGCGGCCTTTTCGCTGTTCAGACTAGCGCTTACTCAGCCTTGGCCTTTGCGCTGCGCTTGTCTTCAACAGTCCACTTGCCACCGTCGTAATACGCCTTCCAGCCTGTCGGTTTGCCATCGACTTCTGTCTGTACGTATTGCTCCTTGGTCTTGCGGCTGTAGCGGATGACCGCTGGCAGACCGTCAGGATCCTTTTGCGGAGCCTCGCACAGGAAGTGGTACTTCGGATCGATCTCGTCCTTGTGCGGCAGAATCTCGATCACCAACGGAGCGCGGGTCTCGCGGTTTTTCGGGAACTGACTGGCGGCCAGGAACAGACCGGACGCACCATCGCGCAGGATGTAGGTGTCGTTGACCTTTTCGCATTTCAGCTCAGGCATCTTCACCGGATCCATCTTCGGCGGCGCTGCATCACCGCTTTTCAGCAGTTTGCGGGTGTTCTTGCACTCCGGGTTGGTGCAACCGAAGAACTTGCCGAAACGGCCCGTCTTGAGCTGCATCTCACTGCCGCACTTATCGCATTCCAGACTCGGACCTTCATAGCCCTTGATGCGATAGCTGCCTTCTTCAATTTCGTAACCGGCGCAATCCGGGTTGTTGCCGCAGATGTGCAGCTTGCGCTTTTCGTCCAGCAGGTAGGCGTCCATCGCCGTGCTGCAGATCGGGCAGCGATGCTTGCCGCGCAGTACCAGCGATTCCGATTCGCCCTCGTCGTCCGCTGCGATTTCATCGCCCGGCACCAGGTTGACAGTGGCCTTGCAGCGCTCCTTCGGCGGCAGGCTGTAGCCCGAGCAGCCGAGGAACACGCCAGTCGATGCGGTACGAATCTGCATCGGACGACCGCAGGTGGTGCACGGAATGTCAGTCATGACCGGCTGGTTGGCGCGCATGCCGCTGTCCGGGTTTTCCGCAACTTCGAGTTTCTTCTTGAAGTCGCCGTAGAACTCGTCGAGCACGTTTTTCCAGTCGCGTTCGCCCTGCGCCACGTCATCGAGGTTCTCTTCCATGCCCGCGGTGAAGCCGTAGTCCATGAGATTGGAGAAGCTCTCGGACAGACGTTCGGTGACGATGTCGCCCATCTTTTCCGAGTAGAAACGACGGTTGTGCAGGGTCACATAACCGCGATCCTGAATGGTCGAAATGATCGCAGCGTAGGTCGAAGGACGACCGATGCCGCGCTTTTCCATTTCCTTGACCAGACTGGCCTCGGAGTAACGCGCCGGTGGCTTGGTGAAATGCTGCGACGGATCGAGCTTGATCAGCTTCATCACATCGCCCTGGGCCATGTCCGGCAGCACGTCATCATCGCCAGGCTTGGCAATCTGCGGCATCACCCGGGTGTAACCGTCGAACTTGAGGATACGGCCCTTGGCGCGCAGTTCGAAGTCGCCAGCGCCGACGCTGACGGTGGTCGACAGGTACTGCGCCGGCAGCATCTGGCAGGCGAGGAACTGGCGCCAGATCAGCTCGTACAGACGCTCGGCATCACGCTCCATACCCGCCAGCTTGCTCGGCGTGGTGTTAGCGTCGGACGGACGAATCGCTTCGTGAGCCTCTTGCGCGCCTTCCTTGCTGCTGTAGACGTTCGGCGTTTCCGGCAGGTACTTCTTGCCGAATTCGTCCTCGATGTAAGTGCGCGCCATCGCCACGGCGTCGGCCGAGAGATTGGTCGAGTCGGTACGCATGTAAGTGATGTAGCCGGCTTCGTAAAGACGCTGGGCCATCATCATGGTTTTCTTCACGCCGAAACCAAGGCGGTTGCTCGCAGCCTGCTGCAAGGTCGACGTGATGAACGGCGCCGACGGCTTGCTGCTGGTCGGTTTGTCTTCGCGCTTGACGATGCTGTAGCTGGAGGACTTGAGCTTTTCCAACGCAGCCATGGCCTGGGCTTCGTTCAGCGGCTTGAAGGCTTCGCCTTTTTCGCGAGCCACTTCGAAACGCACGGTCGAGCCTTTGGCAGTGCCGAGATCGGCATGCACTTCCCAGTATTCTTCGGGATTGAACGCACGGATTTCGCGCTCACGCTCGACCACCAGTTTCACGGCAACCGATTGCACGCGACCGGCGGACAGACCACGGGCGATCTTGGCCCACAGCAGCGGCGAGACCATGTAGCCGACGACGCGGTCGAGGAAACGACGCGCCTGCTGAGCGTTGACACGATCAATGTCCAGCTCGCCCGGCTCGGAGAAGGCTTCCTGAATCGCCTTCTTGGTGATCTCGTTGAACACCACGCGCTTGTAACGGCTGTCATCACCACCGATGGCTTCGCGCAGGTGCCAGGCAATGGCTTCCCCCTCGCGATCCAAGTCGGTTGCGAGATAGATGGTGTCAGCATCCTTGGCGAGCCGGCGCAGCTCTTCGATGACCTTTTCTTTGCCCGGGAGGATCTCGTACTGGGCTTTCCAGCCGTGTTCGGGATCGACGCCCATGCGCGAGACCAGCTGCTTGCGCGCTTTCTCTTTCGGCGAGAGCACCGGACCTTCGCCCGCAGCAGCCTTGCCGCGCTTGGCGGCTGGCTCTTTGCTGGCGCTAGCCGAACCGCTGGTGGGCAGGTCTCGGATATGGCCGATACTCGACTTCACCACGTATTGGTTACCCAGATACTTGTTGATGGTCTTGGCCTTAGCCGGGGATTCCACAATGACCAGCGATTTGCCCATGGATCAGAAAATTCCTGAATTCTAGAAGTGAAAGGCGGTTGGCGCCTGACGCGGCACCGCTATATATAGTTGATACAAGGTGAGGTCAAGCGCAGGGTTGTCTGCGCAGTCGCCTCAAACCTTGTCAAAAAGGCTCGGTTCGGCTTGCACCAAAGCAAAGCGCGGCACCTGCTCGCCGTCAACCTCGACCGACTCGACGAACATGCTCAACGGGCGCACCCAAAAGCCGTAATCGCCATACAGGGCTTGGTAAAAGACCACTTCTTCTTCGGTTTCGGAATGGCGCGCAATACTGAATACACGGTATTGCGGACCCTTGTAATGTTGGTAGAGCCCAGGTTGTATCGGCATGCTTCGGCCCTCACTGAAATCTTTTCAAAAATAAATAAAAAACCCAAAAACAAAAACCGGGGCACTGGGCCCCGGCTTCCATCGACGAGACGCTTAAACGCGTTCGAAGACGGTGGAGATGCCTTGGCCGAGACCAATGCACATAGTGGCCACCCCGAAGGTGCCGCTATTCTGCTTCATCACGTTCAACAGGGTGCCGGAAATACGTGCACCGGAGCAACCGAACGGGTGACCCAGGGCGATCGCGCCGCCGTGCAGGTTAACCTTCTCGTTCATCTTGTCGAGCACTTTCAGATCTTTCAGCACTGGCAAGGCCTGTGCGGCGAAAGCTTCGTTGAGCTCGAAGAAGTCGATATCGTTGATGCCAAGGCCCGCACGCTTCAGGGCTTTTTGTGTCGCCGGTACTGGACCATAGCCCATGATCGCCGGGTCCACACCCGCTACTGCCATCGAACGGATCACCGCCATCGGCTGGATACCCAGGTCCTGTGCACGCTGCGCCGACATCACGATCATGCACGAAGCACCGTCGGTGATCTGCGACGAAGTACCGGCAGTAACGGTGCCGCCCTTCGGATTGAAGGCCGGCTTGAGCGCCGCCAGACTTTCCAGGGTGGTTTCCGGGCGAATGGTTTCGTCGTAGTCGTACAGTTTCAGGAAACCGTTTTCGTCGTAACCCTGCATCGGGATGATTTCGTCTTTGAACTTGCCTTCCACGGTAGCCTTGTGGGCCAACTGGTGGGAACGCACGCCAAAGGCATCCTGCTGCTCACGAGTGATGCCGTGCATCTTGCCGAGCATTTCAGCGGTCAGGCCCATCATGCCCGAGGCTTTCGCCGCGTACAGCGACATGTGCGGGTTCGGATCGACACCGTGCATCATGCTCACGTGCCCCATGTGCTCGACGCCGCCGACCACGAACACGTCACCGTTGCCGGTCATGATCGCTTGCGCAGCGGTGTGCAGCGCGCTCATCGACGAACCGCACAGGCGACTGACGGTCTGGCCAGCAGAAGTGTGCGGAATCTGGGTCATCAGCGACGCCATGCGCGCGATGTTCCAGCCCTGTTCCAGGGTCTGGTTGACGCAGCCCCAGATCACGTCCTCGACTTCCGCCGGGTCGACCTTGCTGTTGCGTTCCAGCAGTTTGCTGATCAGGTGCGCCGACATATCTTCGGCGCGGGTGTTGCGGTGCATGCCGCCCTTGGAGCGGCCCATCGGAGTACGACCGAAGTCGACAATCACGACGTCTCTAGGATTCAAGCTCATAAGTTCACTCTCACTCTAGTTGGGGGCGCTTAACCGAAGAAGCTCTGGCCGTTCTTGGCCATTTCGCGCAGCTTCGCGGTCGGGTGGTACAGCGCGCCCAAATCAGCGTACTGGTCAGCCAGGGCAACGAACTCGGCGACACCGATCGAATCGATGTAGCGCAGCGCACCGCCACGGAATGGAGGGAAACCGATACCGTAGACCAGACCCATGTCGGCTTCGGCGGCGGTTTCAACGATGCCGTCTTCCAGGCAGCGCACGGTTTCCAGGCACAGCGGGATCATCATCCAGTTGATGATGTCTTCGTCAGTGACTTCGCGCTGCTCGTAAACGATCGGCTTGAGCACTTCGAGTACCGACGGATCGGCGACTTTCTTCTGCTTGCCTTTCTTGTCGGCCTCGTAGGCGTAGAAGCCCTTGCCGTTCTTCTGGCCCAGGCGTTTGGCTTCGTACAGCACGTCGATGGCCGAACGACGGTCATCCTTCATGCGATCCG
>NZ_RCNX01000061.1:0-662 GCF_004307595.1 Pseudomonas sp. Sample_23 | reverse complement strand
AAGCTTCACCCGGTAACGCAAAAGCCCCGCCTGACTTGATCAGGCGGGGCTTTTTTTGTGGGATCAGACATCGTAGCCCCTCACCCCAGCCCTCTCCCGAGGGAGAGGGAGCCGATTTGTGCCGCTTTCAAAACTTGTGTTCGGCGCAATGGATCAGGTCGACGTAGCTTAAACAAACACCTCGGTCAGTCCCCTCTCCCTCTGGGAGAGGGTTAGGGTGAGGGCTGAACCTGCAGAATCACTTCTCGAGTTTCTGCGGAGTATCTTCGCCCATACACCGCACAGCTTTTTTCTGCGCGTTGATCAACACCCCGGTCAGGCCTTTCTGTTCGGTATCGAACAGCACCAGCACGCCATCAATGCACTGCGCCACTTGCGGCGCAGGTGTCAGCGAGACTTTGTAGTCCTCGCCCGGCACGGTCTTGAGCATGGTGAATTCGCTGAGCAGCAACGCATCCTCCGGCTTGGCGAAGTGCAGGTAGCCGTAGTACCACAGCGCCCCGACGGTGCCGAGGATGCTGCAGATACCGGTGATGATCAGCGGGATGGCATTACGTTCTTCACTCATTGCGGGGTCTCATCTTCGGAATTCGGGGGCGGCGGATAATTGGGGATTTCGCCGAGGCGGCGCAGGCCGTCGAAGTGTTCGGGGTCGTCGAGAT